>NZ_JAFIRA010000061.1 GCF_022848905.1 Thermostichus vulcanus str. 'Rupite' | reverse complement strand
GAGCTAGGCTGACTCCATTCTCCCTTGGCGGCAGTGGAATAGGGTTAAGCTTTGAGATTCCCATCCGGCCCACTCAGGTAAGGGCAACCGGGATCCCCGATGGGCTGTCCCTGTTCATTGGTGAAGGTGTATTCTGCTGGGGCGGTGACTTGCCTGTAGACCCGTCTTCCGTCGAGGGGTTTTTCCAGGTCAAGGATAGTAGCTTGAGTGGTGAACTCACCTGTTGCATCCGTTTCCCCTTCTGCCGGGTCAAGTCTGTCGTTTGCCAGAGGCATCTTCTACGATTTTGCCCCTGGCATCTATCCAGCGCACTTTGAGCTTCAAGGTGGCTTGCCCTGTGGATGTTGCTGGAGGGTCGAATTTCATCTCTTCAATCTCAAGGTCGTAGCATTTGGGCTTAAAAAAATGGTCAAAAGCCAAGCCAAGATAATCAACAAACTTGGCAACGATAGGCGGTCGTTGATTGGGTACCCTAGGAAGTTGTCACTGATGTTGTACAACTGCTGCAATATCAGCATCTTGAACACAAGCTTTGGCTACTCGTAGAACCTGTTGTAAATCGATGGGGCAAACCATCAAATCTGCCTGCTTCTCCGAAAGTTTGGCCGTCAGGATCGGGCTAAAGATGCTCCAGTCCTGGGAGAGTTTGGCCACCTGTGTCGGATCTGTGATGATCGGGCTCCCTTTCAATTCGGCTTGGAAGGCTAACCAAGTTGAGGGCCGATGGACGGCAACGGTCATGGTGATTTGACTCCAGGCAGCGATGAGGTCGTTAGAGCCACAGAGCTACCTACCGGAGGGAGGGCCTAGCTCCAACGGATCCCTGACAATTGCACGATAAAGAGTCTTACTGTCTGAAAGTGCTGCCTCAGTTACTGCTGTAGGATTGATCTCACCCAGTTTTGCAAAGGATGAATTCAGCACAACCGAGAATCAAGGGGGTCACCAAGACCGCAGCGCCCGCAATTGCGGGGTTTTCTTCCGTTGATGAGCCTCCATGCGGGTCAACACATCGTCCAAAATCGTGATTGCCTCGGCAATAAACGGCCCTTTGTTGAGCATGACACACTCGGCCCGTTCCGCCATGGCGGCATCCGTCATCTCACCCCGCGAGGGCGCGCCCTTTTTGACCAGCGTTTCCAAGACCTGCGTGGCCCAAATCACCGGCACATGGGCTGCTTCACACAGCCAGAGAATTTCCTCTTGAATCTCCGTTAGGCGTTGATAGCCAATTTCCACTGCTAGATCTCCCCTGGCGATCATTACCCCGAACGACTGTTTGCCTGCCGCATGCACGATCAACTCGGGTAGGTTGGCCACCGCCACCGCCGTTTCGATCTTGGCCACTAAAGCCGGGCAGGGCTGACCCGCTGGGATCCGTTGCGCCAGCTCCTCGTGCAGGCGATCGATATCGGAGGGCCGCTGCACAAACGAGTAGCCGATCATGTCCGCATGGGCGGCAACAAAATCCAGATCCGACAGGTCTTTGTTGGTGAGGGGACTGAGGGGCAAAACCGTATTGGGGAAATTGAGGCCCTTTTCGGGCCGCAGCTTGGCTCCCTTGGGGCTGGCGTGAGTGACCTGTAGCAGCAGGGCTGTTGAGCCATCCGGCATCCGATGGTGGGTGTCCACAACACAGGTGCGAATTTTGCCGTCATCGATGTAGACTGGTGCACCCACCGTCAGCAGATCCAGGATCTCCGGCACGGTGCAACAGGTTTGAAAATAGTGTGGGGCCGGGATCCCTGGTGTGCAGAGATCTCCCCCGCCGGGCGGGGGAGCGCACCGGGATAGCACCAGATAATCGCCGCGAAATAACCGCTTTTTTTGAGGGGGGGCGATGACGGGGCCGGTGCGTATTTTCGGGCCAGCCAGATCCATCAGCACCCTGCAGGACACGTTTAGCTCCTCGGCAGCGCGGTGGGTATGGTCGATCATGCAGCGCCAGATCTCAGGTGTGTCATGGGCACAGTTGATGCGCACACTGTTGGCGCCACGCCGGATCATCTCTCGCACCAAGCCCGCGTCAAAGGCTGCTTCAGTGGGCAGGGTGACCAGGATCCGCACCTGGCGATGGAGTAGAGGGGAACCAAACAGGTCTTCGGTGTGGCGTTGCAGCCGGTGATGGCCCTCAAACAGGGATCCCATCGGCGGGTGGTCTTGGGCGGGGTCATGGCCACAAATGCGTTGGAGGGTGGCGATGACCGCATCCAGGTTGGGCAGAACGCGGGCCTCAATCCGACCCAGTGAAGACAAGCCCCAGGGGATCAATGCTGCCTGCAGGTCCCGCAGATCATATCGGCGCAGCGTGATGTAGTGGGCCAAATTGTGGGCACTAAACAAAAAGTCGGGCCGCTGAATGTGGGGTGTCCAGGTAGCCAGGGTGGCGAGCCCCTCCTGTTCGACGGTGTGGCGCAAGTCTTGCAAGGCAGCCAGTAAGCCTTCTGCACTGGACAGATCCGGTGTTGTTTTGGCGGCAGGCTGGGAAGTTTGACGGCTCATGGTCAGAGTCTTGAGCGCGACTCGGGTGCGGTCTCAACCATCAGGGCTCTCGCGGGCAAGATGCCCCATCCGGGTTAGGGCTAGCTGGATTTGATCCGGGCAAGATGCAGTTGCGGTGCTGTCCGTCTAACCTACCCTCCTGTGGTGGTCTGATCAATGGGAGAGGTGGAAGATCCTCTACCGGGACTAGAGCTTGTAGCCCATCTGTCGAAGCAATCGGTGCTGAACCTGTACATTCTCGGATCCCTCCATACCCTAAGGCGAAAAGCCATCGATCACCCCGAGAATGCCACTATGCCTACGCCACCCTGACGGAAATGAAGTCGGGTAGTTTACAACTGAGTTAGACGGGTGCGTGAAGAACCTGCCAGCATTTTTTCAGCCAAGAGCCCAGCTGCTCATGAGCCTGCTGCTTGTTCCTTGGCTCCATCGGTTTCGGCTCAGACTTGGGCATCCCGATGAAGGCCATCAAGGAGGGGCGATTGGGGTGGTGGGGCGGCAGATCCGAGGGGATCTCGAGCTCGAGGGCCTGAGTTGGGCGGGAAGAGGGAGAAGGCATTTTGATTGCCTGTCCTGTGGAACGGGATCCCTGTGGAGCAGGTACAGCAGGGTTGGTCTGGGATCCACTCTTAGGCCGTAGGGAACGCTTCAAGGTTTCCACATCAGGACTTGGCAACTGCAAACGACCCAGCACGTACACCAAAGACGGGATCAACTCTTGAACCGAAGGTTTCAGCGCCGGAATGATATCCGCTGCCCCTTGCAAAGTAGCCCAGCGCTTTTCCCCATCAGCGATGGCTCGGTTTACCGCATGGGTCAGAAGAATGGGTAACTGCGGGTAGCGACTATGGCAGTCCCGACAAAACTCGTAGGGGTTAAAGTGGGTCGCGCCCATGTCTTGTATCAGCAAATGGGGACGATATTTTTTCACCTGATCCAAAAGACCCTCAAGCTCTCCCGCCGCATCCGCCAAGATCACCTGTACCCCCTGGGATCCGAGTGCCAACTGCCAGAGTTTGGCCTGAAAGGGATCCGCCTGGCTAATCAGCACCCGCCTTACCGCCGGAGTAGGATTTGACGTTTTGATCGGATTGGAGGTTGGGGTTGCTGCTGCGCGGGCCTGAGATTGAGTGACTCGGGTGGAAGCGGCATGGGTATTACGGGTGGGAGTGTTGGGGTGCTGGCCCGCCGGCGCTTTGGTGGGAGTTTGGGTCTTGCGGGTGGGAGCTTCCACCTCTGGCACTGTGTAGAGCTTGACCGGCACCGGGGGAGAAGGGTTCAGAATCTTCTGCAGTTCTGAGAGGGCAACATGCTCCAGATCCCGAATCGGCATCCACACCAGCTCCTCCGGGTTCGAGGTAAAACAAGCGGCCAAATTCTGATAAAGCTGCTTCACCCGCAGAATTTCGTTGCGGTAACGGCAGAGCAGATTAAAGTCACAGCCCCGGTAACGGACATAAGCGTTGATGCCAATCGGCATTTCTCGTAAGGCGCTAGTCATAAGTCTTTAACCAGTCTTCAACCGGGGTGAGATCGTGTAACTACGGAATACACCTGTATCCGATTGCGTTCATCATAATCGATCTTCTGGAAGATCACGTAGGGAGTTCCGCTGAGAAACCGTCCGCCAGATGGCGGAGTGACAACCGCAAAACCACGCATTCGCCGCTGCGGCATCGATGGGTTGGTGTTAGGAGGCGAAGTGAGCTAACTCTTGTTTGATTTTTTACAGATCATTAAGTGGGGTACAGCTCAGAAAGAAGAGCCCGGCTGTTGTAGAAACTCCAGTTCTTCCGCTGTCGAGGGGCGGTTGAGAATAGCGTTGCGATGGGGAAAGCGGCCAAAGCGCTGGATGATCTCTAGATGGCGACGGGCGTAGTCGATGGCATTCTGGCTAGCGGGATCTGACTGCAACTGCTCAAATAGCTCCACAGATCGCCGTTGATCCGCCAAATCCTCGCTGTGCTCGAAAGGGAGATAAACAAACCAACGCTGTACTGGCAAAAGTTGATGATCCAACCCCTGGGCCACGGCCTGTCGTGCCGCCTGCAACGCCAAGGGATCCGTCGCAAACGCGCGGGGGGTGCCGCGAAACATATTGCGGGGAAACTGATCCAACACCAGGATCAAGGCCAGACAACTGAAGGGGGATCCCTGGCCGCTAGGATCCAGTGGCTCCTGCCAAACCTGCAACTGCCCTGCTGCCGCCTGCTCATACACTGGCAAAAACCGTTTCTGGATGGTCTGGTCAAACTCCGGATCCTTCTTGAACCACTCCGGGCGCGGCTGACCATACTCTGGGCCTGCGGGATCCCCGAACCAAAACCGGAGGATCTCTTCCGGGGTACTGGCGGCTACCGTCACATTACAGATCTCCCAACAGCTACTGCACCAGTCTACCGGATGGTTGCGGGTACGCTAACGTGAGACAGAACGGCCCCTGCAAGCCCTATCCTTAAACTGCCCATCCCTTGCCAATGGCACGCTGAGCACACGGGATCCCTTATGTTGCGCCTGTTGCGGATTGAGAACTTTGCCCTGATCGAGCGACTGGAGATCCTCTTTCAGCCGGGGTTAAACGTACTCACTGGCGAAACCGGAGCGGGCAAATCGATTATCCTCGATGCTTTGGATACTGCCCTAGGTGGTACGGCACGGGCTTTGCGCAGCGGTAGCGAACGCGGCTTGGTAGAGGCCGTTTTTCTATTGAATGAGGAGTTGCAAGCCTGGTTGAACCAAGAAGGCATTGACCCCCTAGAGGAGGGCTTGGTTTGTAGTCGGGAACTGCTGTTGCGGGAGGGTGATGGCAAGCTCACCAGCCGCTCACGGGTGAATGGGGTACTGGTGAACAAAACCCAGATGCTCAATCTACGCAGCAAATTGGTGGAGATCACCGCCCAAGGGCAAACAGTTCAAATCCAATCTCCACAAACGCAGCGCCGTTGGCTAGACGATTTTGGTGGGGAAGCGCTCTTGGGCAAGCGAGCCGAGGTTAGTCAGTTATACCAAACCTGGCACCACCTCAAAGCCGAAATTGAGTCCCGCCAGCAAGACCAACAACTGCGCCTGCAACGGCTGGATATGCTCGAGTTCCAAGCCCAAGAGCTCACTGCCCTACGCCTGGAGGATCCGGAGGAACTTGGCAAACTAGAACGGGAACGGGATCGCCTCGCCCACAGTGTGGAACTGCAAAAGCAAAGTTACGAAGCCCACCAACTGCTCTACCAAAACGACAGCGGCTCTCCAGCAATTGCCGACCTCTTGGGGCAAGCAGAACGGTTGCTCCAGGAGATGGCCCAAGTGGATCCCGATCTCACTCCCCTGGCGGAAATGGTGAGCAGTGCGCTCATTCAGGTGGAAGAGGCTGGACGAGAGCTAATTCGCTACGGAGAAACGCTGGAGGCGGATCCCAGTCGATTAAACAAAATTGAACGGCGGTTGGCCCAACTCAAGCAAGCCTGCCGCAAATATGGCCCCACCCTGGCTCAGGTCATCGCCCATGCAGAACGGGTACAGGCGGAACTGGCGCAAATTCAAGGGGATGGCACCAACTTGGAGCAGCTGCAAGCTCAGCTAGATAAGGCCTTTCAAAAACTAGAGCACCATTGCCAAGCACTGTCTCAACTGCGGCAACAAGCAGCCCGTCAATTGGAAAAGGCCTTGATCCAGGAACTCCAACCGCTGGGGATGAGCGCTGTGCAATTTCAGGTACAGATCCAAACTGGATCCCCGACCGCAGAAGGGTGGGATCAGGTGAGTTTTTGGATTAGCCCCAACCCCGGTGAGCCGCTACAACCCCTGGCTAGCATCGCCTCTGGAGGGGAGATGAGCCGCTTTTTGTTGGCTCTGAAAGCTGTATTTAGCCGTATCGATCCAGTGGCCACGATGGTTTTTGATGAGATCGATACCGGGGTTTCCGGCAAAGTGGCCCAAGCCATCGCCACCAAACTGCATAGCATCGCCCAAGACCACCAAATCCTCTGTGTGACCCATCAGCCCTTGATTGCTGCCCTGGCGGATCACCACATGCGTGTACACAAAATCGTGCAGAGAAAACGAACCTCTGTGCGGGTGGATCCCCTAGGAGAAGAAGAACGCCGCGAAGAATTGGCGCAACTGACGGCTGGCCACTCGGCCCAAGAGGCGATGACGTTTGTGGAAGCCCTCCTCAAGCAAGCGGCTCAACTGCGCAAACAACAACTGGCCAGCCCTGCCTAGATTCTACCAACAGGGTTTTCTGGCTCATCTGTCTGTGCTGAATGAGGAGTGAAGAGAAAAGCGAGCTCTCAAAATGCAAAAGCCCTCTACCCTTTCCGGCATTGTCGTCTAGTGATTTTGAGCAGCTAAAGCTGTGGTTCCCTAAAGGTCGCCACAGCAACAAAGTAAGTGCCCAATCCAGAAGCTAGGCCACAATCTGTACCGCCTGCTCCAGGCACCACCAGGGATCCTCCACAAAGGCTGGCAGTGGGGTATTGCCGGATTTACCCAGGATTGCCAGCCGTATGTCTCGATCCAATCGGGAACCGGCCCCATAGGGATCCTCGGAAGCAGGCTCTAGCCGTTGTCCCAAAGGCGGCATCACCATCACCCCCGGCTGCATACTGCTGCCGCTGACCCAAATTTTGAAGCGATCCACCGCCATGTCCATGCTCTCTGGCAGTTGCATCTGCAGCAGATAGCGCGGCCCGGATCCAATCAGTAGCGTCTCGTTGGGGCGCAGGCGGGCAGGCAAATCCGGCTGGTAGGGATAAACCAAATCCACACTGTACTGCCGTTCATCCAAAACTATGGCGTAGACGTGAACTGGGGTGGGGGCTTTGTTTCTTAGGGCAATGGCCAGGTTACGGCCTGCTGGGATTTGCACCTGACCCTGATCGTTGCGTGTTAGTGGACTGACTTCCGCCGCCGCCGAGCGGCTGGCCGGAGTTTCCAGTTGCAGAAATTCTACTTCCAACACACTACTGAGGGCGTCGCTGGGGGGCCTAAGCTGCAGCAAGTTGCCAAAGGCGGCCACATGCTCCAGCAGCCGCAATAGCTTGCGAGGTAGGGCTTGTAGCTTTTTAACCGGGATCCGAAAGGCCACCCAGGCGGAATCTTCCCCCCGCCGGTAAAAGGAGTAGATTGCATCCGGCAACAGCTCCACCCGCAGATCGGCAGCCTCGGGATCCGTCAACTTCAGCAATGGGGAAGGGGGAAAAGCCGCCACCAAATCCGCAATCGGCATTTGGACTTGACTGGGATCCCTACAGGTAAAGGCAACCGACAGGGGCTGAAATCCGACGGAAGAAGTGGGGGCAATCATGCAGAAAATCTCAGTCAATCCATTTCGGCTCCGCTGGGGTAGCCAAGCTCCATGTTACCTGCATCCCGATTCGAAAAAGGGCGGCAGGGCTCCCCCTCTGACCGACTCTGGCGCAACTCCAGGCTTGCAATCAAACTTAACAATAATGGGCGATGGAACGGATTGTAAAACTGGCCGCGGATCCTGTCTGCAAATGATCTCTTAATGGTCTATTCTTGATCGTGTTGTCGGGTTAGTGATTGGAGTGGAGTTGACCCCTCCCCTTCTCAGACTGCTCTACGGAGAACCATGTTTAGCAAATCTTTTCCTTTTCAAAATTTGTTCACGCTAGCGTGCCGTCGGTTGCTGGCCTCGCTTTTGATCGCATTGCTAGCTGTGTTCGGCTGGGGGCTGGCTCCTGTGTTTGCAGCCTCTTCCAGCAGAGATATTCCTGCCGTGGCTTTGTCGCCAACCGAGTCCATTACGTTTACTGAGAGGGAGTTGGCTAGGGGTAAGAAGCTCTTTAGCTCCACCTGCGCCCAGTGCCACATTGGCGGACAAACCTACCCCAACCCGGATGTGGGCCTGAAGCTCTCTGATTTGGAAGGGGCAACCCCCCCTCGGGATAATGTGCTGGCCATTGTAGATTACATCAAGAACCCGGTCACTTACGACGGCACAGAATCCCTGCTGGAGTATCATCCCAACACCCAGCTCCTCAGCGAGTACCCCCGTCTGCGCAATCTCAGTGATGAAGATTTGAAACTAATCGCAGGCTATATCCTGGTGCAGGCGAAAACCCTGCCCGGCTGGGGTGGCACTAAGAGCGAAAGCCACAGCGACTTGGCAGGCTATCTCTAATGCCGGCTCTGGGTCAGAGGCTGTCGAGACAAGAAGGGATCCCGTCCCGCTTCTGGCTGTGGATTGGGATCTTTGCCCTGTTGTGGCTGGGGCTGTCCAGCCCAGTGGCCGCTCGTATCGATACCTACGTGAACCAGTATCTGCGGGTGAGTGGCCCGGTGGAATTACCGCTAGACGCGGAAGGGCATACCCTCACTTTTACCCCGGAGCAGCTTACAGACGGCAAAAATCGCTTCCAGTCTGCCTGTCTGAACTGTCATGTGGGTGGTGTGACTCTGCCTGCTCCGACTATCTCCCTTTCCCTGAAAGATTTGCGCGGAGCGACCCCACCCCGAGATACGATCCAAGCCTTGGTGAAGTATCAGCGGGATCCCGTTAGCTACGATGGCTCTGATTTTAGCTATGGTTGCCGTCCGGTGCCCCCCTCCTGGATGGATGACGAAGCCCTACAGAATTTGGCAGCTTTTATTTTGAGGGCGGCCCAGGTTGCTCCTGGCTGGGGATCAAATGATTTGATGTGATGATGTGATTTTGATGGCTCTCGGAATGGACGGTTGCGCTGGTGTCCTCGTCTCAATGTGAATTATGAGTAGCTACCCGAGTCGTCAGAAGGTTTCATCTACATTGCCATGATATGGCTTTGCCACACCAAGCGAACGGTTCCTGGTAAGGCAATTGGCTTGAAAACTTCCTTCGTCTCCGCATTTCCAAATATCCTTTTGTTTAATCCTTCAGTCAATATAATAGGGCTCCTGCTTGAAGCCGCTGCTGCACACTCAAGGCCAATTTCTGACCAAGAAACTCCGGCATTGTCGTGGTCGAGTCGGGGCCTAGCAGGTAGAAAATAAAGCGGGTTTGGTCGCGGCGCAACATCAAATTCAGATTGATCACCGTCAGATCCTCTTGCCAAAGGGCGGTCATCACCCGATAGAACATGCCCGGTTGGTTATCGGTATCCACCAGAAGGGTGGGCAAATGAAACACTTGATCTGAATAAAATGAAACCTGTGTATCCTTCAGTCCAGCTTTGAGATCAAACTCTAAGGCCAAGGTTTCATGGACGCGAAAGACACCCGCCAAGCACTCGTGAATAGCCCGTTCCAAGTTGAGCTTGGTTTGGGAGGACAGGCTATTGCCATCTCGGGATACGGTGATGCGGATAAATACCAAATGGGGCGAGTAGATCTGCCCATAGAGATTGATGCCATGCACTGATAGATTAAAGGCGGTGAGCACCCCAAACAGATCGCTCAGCAGGGAAGGCTGGTTGCGATAGGCCAGACAAACCACCGTTTTGCGACGTTCGTCCTGCATTTGCACCACTGCTTTGCGGGTTTGGTAGAGAGCATAGGCCAAACGCAGATTTTGGGCCTGCACCTCACTACTGACAAACTGGCTGTAAAAAGACGGAAAGCTTTGGTTGAAACGCCGCATCAGGGCCGAGCGAGTGCTGACTTTGATGGGCTGGGGTTCTACATTAGCGACCATTTTCCTGATCTCCCGCTCTTCAGCGACCCGCAAAGGGGCGACTTTGGGCTTTAGGGGGCTCTGTTGTGTTGACTGCTCGGCTGACATCGACCCTGCCACCTGCATTGACCCTTCCTCAGCACACCTAAAAAACCTGATGGATCTAATGGATCTAATCGACTGCATATCTGAACCTCAGCCATCCGCAAGATCACTGGGGTCTGAAAAGAATGCCAACAATGGATCCAATTCCTTTCATTCACTTTATCTCATGAGGTTAAGCTGGGTATCAAAAGAGCAGGTACGAGTCATCCCCTAATCGGGGGGAGCAAAGCGATTATCGATTTTTCTGTGGAGCTAGAGGGTTCTACGGGTATCACCTGCTGTATTACTTGCCTAGCTCTTTCTGACTCGGCATCTATGTGTTGCCTTTTGCCTTTCCCTCTTGTCTGTTGAAGGAATCCCTGTGAGCACGACTGTTGCCAACCCAACTCTAACCGCACCTGTTCACTCCCCGGATCCCAATGCCGCCTGGTGGGATCTCAACCTCATTGCCACAGCTCCCCAAGAGGATCTGATCTTTTGGCGACTGGAAAGCTTTGGTTGCCAGGGCATGACCAGTCAATCCTACGGGGAAGAGCAGCGAAGCATCCACGCCTATTTGCCTTGGCCCCAGACCACCCTCTTGGATTTGGCCGCCCTTTCTCTGCGCCTACAGCAAGATGCCCTCATTGCTGGCCAAGCTATTCCGCAACTGCATTGGGAACGCCTGGAGCCGGAGGATTGGAGTAGTACCTGGAAACGCCATTGGCAGCCGCAGGCAATTGGAGACAAGTTGCTCATTTGTCCCGCCTGGTTGGAGCCACCACCGCATCCCGGTCGCCACCTGTTGCGGATGGATCCGGGGATGGCTTTTGGTACGGGCATACACCCTACTACCCAGTTATGCCTGGAGTCGTTGGAAATGCGCCTAGAAACATGGGGCGGGGAACCCCCAGCGACCACTTTAGCCGATGTCGGCTGTGGTTCCGGTATTTTGTCGTTGGCCGCCGCTGTGTTGGGGGTGAAGCAGGTGTTTGCAGTGGATACGGATCCGGTTGCGGTACAGGCAACACTACTCAACCGCGATATGAATGGATTGACGGATCGTATTACGGTGGCCCAAGGCAGCCTAGAGCATATTCCTCAAATGGTGGATGGGCTGGTGTGTAACATTCTGGCGGATGTGATTCTGGATATGATCCCGGAATTTCGCCTGGTGGTGAATGAGGGGGGATGGCTCATCCTCAGCGGTATTTTGATCGATCAGGCCAAGTTTGTGGCGGAAATGTTGGAGGCCAACGAATGGTTGGTGGCAGCCCTCTGGAGACGGGGGGAATGGTGTTGTCTGAACGCACGCATGACCTGAGTGCCTTGCCCCGGCTGGTGATTGTGCCCGAGCAACGGGATCCGGCGGGCAATCTAACCTTAACTGGCCCTCAACAGCACTATCTCCAGCGGGTACGCCGCCTCAAGATGGGGGATCCCTTTCTTGTCTTGGATGGTTCGGGTGGGTTGTGGATGGCCCACTGGCAACCGCAGGGATCCCAGGTGGTGGGGTGGGTGGAAACTCGGCCACGGGAGTTGCCGATTCAGATTCATCTTGGGCTAGCTGTTGTCAAAGGACCGGGTTTGGATGAAGTCTTTCGCCAGGTAACGGAGCTGGGGGTAGCCCGCATTACCCCTTTGCTGACGGAGCGAACCGTATTGGAGCCGGGATCCGGGCGGCAGGAACGCTGGCAAAAAATTGTGCAGGAGGCCGCAGAACAATGTGAGCGTTTGCGCTGGCCGCAGATTGATCCCCCTACCGCCTGGACGCACTGGATCCGTGAACTCCAGGCCAATTGGTGGGGGATTGCGGTGGCCCGCCGAGAGGCCCCTTTACTGCTGCAGGCGTTGCCCAAACCGGTGGGGGATGGGGATCCCGCCGGTTGGATAGCCATAGCCATTGGCCCGGAAGGAGGGTGGACAGCAGCGGAGATTGAGCAGGCGCAAGCGCAAGGAGGCATGCCTGTCTCTTTGGGATCCACCATTCTGAGAGCCACTACCGCCGCAGTCGTTGCCGTCAGCCTCATTGCCGCCGCTTATCCCAACCGGGATCTTCAGCCGTAAGGGGGACTTATCGTTGAGAATGGGTGAGCAATGATGCGGGCAACCCTGCCCGAGAGAGGGAGAGAAAGGATGGAGATTATCCAGGCGGTGCGAGGCACACGGGATATTCTGCCGGAGGAGGTGAGGATTTGGCAGCAGGTGGAGGCTAAGGCCCGCGAGATCTTGGGTCGGGCCTGTTATCAGGAGATTCGTACGCCCATTTTTGAGCTGACGGAGCTCTTTGCCCGGGGGATCGGCAGTGCTACGGATGTGGTGGGTAAGGAGATGTACTCCTTCAGCACGCGGGGAGAGCAGGAGGTGAGCTTGCGCCCGGAAAATACCGCCGGGGTGGTGCGGGCTTACATTCAGCACGGCTTGCAGGCGGCAGGGGATGTGCAGCGCCTTTGGTACTGTGGGCCGATGTTTCGCTACGAGCGTCCGCAGGCGGGTCGGCAACGCCAGTTTCATCAGTTGGGCCTGGAGCTGATCGGCAGTCGGGATCCCCGTGCCGATGCGGAGGTGATTGCCCTGGCCTGGGATCTGTTGCAAGCGGTGGGGGCGGAGAACCTGAAACTGTTGCTCAACTCGATTGGGGATCCGCAGGATCGGCTCGCCTACCGGCAAGCGTTGGTGGACTATTTCACCCCCTTTCGGGAGCAACTGGATCCCGACTCGCAGGATCGCCTCACCCGCAACCCCTTGCGCATTCTCGACAGCAAGGATCCGCGTACCCGTGAAATTGCCGATCAGGCACCCAAGCTCCTGAATCACCTCAGCCCCGACTCACAAGCCTTCTTTGAGCAGGTGCAGGCCCAACTCCACAAGTTGGGGATCCCCTATGAGTTGGATCCCTACTTGGTACGGGGCCTCGACTACTACACCCACACCGCCTTTGAGATCGTCTCCCCCGATTTGGGAGCCCAAAGCACCGTCTGTGGGGGCGGTCGGTACGATGGCTTGGTAGCGGAACTGGGTGGCCCCTCTACCCCAGCCGTGGGTTGGGCCATGGGGATGGAGCGGCTGGTGTTGCTGTTGCAAAAGAAACAAGGCAGTGTAGCTTCTGCCCCGGTTCAGGTTTATGTCATTTCTCGGGGAGCCAAGGCTGAAGCCCAATCGCTACAGATTGCTCAATCTCTACGCCAAGCGGGTTTTTGTACTGAGTTGGATCTCAGCGGTAGTGCCTTTGGCAAACAGTTCAAACGGGCCAGCCGCAGTGGGGCCATTTGGGCTGTTACTCTGGGGGATGCGGAGGCTGCTACCGGGGAGGTGCAGTTAAAGCATTTGCCTACAGGCAAACAGCAAACCCTTTTGCAAGCCGAGTTGGTGAATTATTTGGGATCCCAGTGGGAGAGGTGACAGCGTTATGTTGAGCTTTTGGGTGAGGCGTGAAGGCCAGGAAGCCTGGGAACCCGTGCCAGCAGAGGGGGCAGTGCTGGAGGAAGATACTTACACCATCGTGGCCCGCTCTCCACAACCTCATTTCACCATTACCGTCGAGGTGCGCCAATACCCGCCTACTCAAGGGGAGGGCTTGCCGACTGCACTTGCCTCCCCCAAAAAGGTCACCACCCCACCCACCCAAACCCAAACTCGCTCTGTTCGCACCAACGATGAAGGGATTGGTATCATTCTTCCGGCTAGCCACCTTTCTCCGGGCTTTTGGGAGCTGCACTGTCGGGATGCCGACTTAATTGCCGAGCTATTTGGTGAAGCCGAAGCGGAAAATTGTCTGCGTTTCCAGGTTATGCCGCGGGGATTGGCTTCCGGTCCACAAGCAGGTAGATCCCCAGAGATGGCGCTATCCTCTCTGGCTGAACCGGAGCCTGTGCCCCCTGCTAACGCTCAAGATGCTGTGCCGGAAGCGGTTCCCCTCTCCCCTAAATCGAACCCCACCTCAGAATGGGCGGCGGAGCTGTTTTCCCTCATGCACACGGAGTTAGAGGGATCCCCCGATGAAGTGCTGGTGTTGACGGGCCGGATTGGCTGTAGTGGCGAGCTGCGGGTTCAGGTTTGGCAACCCGGGAAGGATCTGCCGATTTTTGAGGGGCAACGGTTGATTCAGTTCCCTCCCGAGGCCCGAACGGCGGTGTTCAGCATTCCCATTACCTTGCCCAACCACACCTGGACACGCCCCCTGAATGGGGAATTGGTCTTAACCCCCACCTCCACAGGTTGGCGGGATCCAAGTCAGCCCACTCATCCCCTGACGATTGCCTTTTCCATTCGCTGTCGGGGGGAAAGTGACGAACTCAACCCTGATCACGTCAGCGGGCCGGAGTCCTTAGAGGAAGCTTCTGCCCCGAGCCTCCCGCTCACCCGTTTGCGGGAAGGAGCCGCCCAAGCCGCAAGCAGGAGTCATTCCTCGACCACAACTCTTCTTTCTCCCGAGCGGACCCTGCAAAAGTTGCTCCGCATTTGGCAACAGAGCACCCCGCTGCGGGAGTTGGATACAGGGCCAGTGGCTCCCCAGGGATCTGAGCCGATTGCCCCCGCGCCAGAAACGATAACTCCTGTCCAGTCGGAAGCCGTTTCTACCCAAGTTCCCGAGCCCCAAACTCTCAAAAGCCCCGCCGCAGACTTTAGCCTGCAACCCACACCCGAGCCTATCGCTCCACCCCTGCCAGAGCCGGAGCCGAGTCGGATCCCTGTGGCCGAACCGGAGTTGCCAGCTCCGAGCTCCGAGCCACCCCCATCCGAAGAGGGTTTCCCGCCAGCCGCAGTTGCTGCTCCCGCAGCGGGCAGTGGTGAGTCACTTCTCCCTCCCGATCTGCCCGGTATTTGTCCCACCCCGCAACTGTGGGTGCCAGAACAGCTCCGAGCCGGAGACAATTTTGATGTGGTGCTGCGGTTACCGGCTCTTGCCGATCCCCCCCCCAGCGGATTTACCCATCAGGCCCCGTTTTGGATCAAGTTTTGGGTGAAACATGGCCGCACCCGCTCTTTGGTGGATGGTCCCCGTTGGCTACTGGACTTTTCTTGTGATGAACAGGGGCAGTGGCAAGCTCTCACTCGCATGACCATCCCGCCAGGAGTGCCAGAGCTGATTTTTGAAGCCTGGGCCGTCAGCCCGGATCGGCAGCAACAAAGTGATAGAGTCACGCAACGTCGCCTGATTCAGCCTTGAGGTTACGAGAAGAGAATTCATCGACCGATCTAAGCCAGTCGGTGTGGAACGGAATGATGAGCTATTCCCGCAAGCAGCCCCGCGCTCTACCCGCTAGGGTGTTCGCGTCGCGTGCCGTAGGCATAGCATCGGGAAGAATTGCGGGTCTGTCGTTCGCACCAGCGGCCCCTTGGAGCATGGGGTTCAATATCCCAGAGACAGACAAACTTCTAATGTATTGCCTCAAAACATCGCTTT
>NZ_JAFIRA010000060.1 GCF_022848905.1 Thermostichus vulcanus str. 'Rupite' | reverse complement strand
AAGGAGAGGTTCAAATAGTCGCATGGCTGAAAGATGCTCGGAGAGTCTACACCGATGTGGTGAAAACAATCCAGAATCATCTTCAGGGAATCTGTCAGTATTTTGCCAATCGTGTGACCAGTGGCATCATGGAGGGAATCAACAACTGGATCAAGGTAATCAAGCGACAAGGGTATGGGTTTACCAACATGACTAACTTCAGAGCTAGATTATTAGCAGCTTTCTGGCCTTAGTAATCCTTGATCACCATAAGTCCAGGAGAGCCATTCAATCAAGCGTTACAACTTTTGTCTTTGTACTGAGCTCTTTCCCTAGTAGTGCCCGCTCAATCGCTGTGGTAAGAAACCCCGCAGAGCAAGCCGCGTTTTCCATTGTGATTTGAAACAAATGCTTATCAAGGACAGGAATATCCATGTCGTACGACCAATACCAATAATGCAGACAATGGGCTTTTGCTATGCGAGTCACCCCTCTCTCGAGAAGGAAAAAGTCCGCGATCACTGTCCGCCTCCAAGTCCCAAAATCGAACTCGACCTGTGCTTCAAACTTACTGTCCATAAAAGTCTTCGCGAAGGTGAGGCTTCCGGAGGTAGCTTTACCAATGCTCTTGAATCCATACGCCTTGAATGCTTTAGACGCGATGGACTTCCGTGGAATCAACTGACCTCTTTCAGGAATGAAGGGTAGAACAGAGCAGCGATAGCCATCAATCACAGCCTCTCGCATCAAACCCTCCATTCCTTGAAGTAGGTTTGATGTTCCGGCCTTCTCGAACAAAAACTTAAACGCCTCCCGAACCCTAAGAATATGTTTGTCCCGTTCTGCCACATCGATATCTACGCTCGGCAGTGCCGTAGGTTCCGGCGATACGATGCAGTAGGCAGGAAGAATCTGTGGTGGCTGGGGTCGCACGACACCGTTATGCACGGGGTTCCAATTTGCGATGATCGCCTTACGTTCTATGCGATGTGGCAGCCTCCCTGCGGAAATATATTTTCTCAGCTCATCTATGCAGTTATCTAAAAGCTGTTGCATCGTTAGTAATCCTGAAAGAGAACAATTGAGATGAGCCACTACAGATCGCTTTTGATACTCACAGGGAACCTCTCGGTGGTTGGTAATCTTCACTAATTTCCACTAACTTTTCACCAGACGTAGTAGCTCTAGTGTTTCTGGTAAAACCGAACTTACAGCCACTTACAGCCCTTTAATGCTCCGCAGTCGCGTGTCGCGTAGCATTAGCGTTGCGTAGCAACAATGCCTACGGCAGGCTGCGCCACCCCAAAAGTGAACGCGGGTTTGCTATAACAACCGCTGTGTCGCTAACCCATTTCAAAAGGGCTAGAGTGCTCCGCACCGCTGTCGCGAAGGGGAGTAACCCCATGTCAGGTGACTAACCGACTTATAAGTCAGGTGGTGCAGGTGACTTGAACAGTGTTCCAGCATTTCTCGCGTTTGGCAGTTTCCAGAATCTGGCTGCACACGTCTGCAAACGTTTGCACAGTGCGGTTAGTTTAATGTCTGGCTGAAGCTTTACAGGGACTAGAAGCTTGCAACGTACAAATAGGGTCTGGCTCATGGGGCTAGTCTGGCTCATCCAGATCTTGACCCGCAAACCTGGATGGAGGCGGGCTTTTCTCCCGGCACCTATGCTGTGGGCAAGGTGGGTGCGGGTCTCCAGACGAAAACCAGATGCAATGATGCGAAGCGGATGCTACTGGGATCCCCTTCTAGGGGCAAGCTATTGTTAAGGAATGTAACAAGAGGGGCTTATGGTCAAGCGTGTGCGGTTGGATCCGATCGCTCAGGTGTCGGAAATTGCCACCAATAGCAATCTGCTCTCGGTACTCCTGCAAGAGGATCTCAATGTCCTGAAAGAGTGTGGCGGGCGTGGCCTCTGCGCCACCTGTCATGTGTACGTCAAAGAGGGGATGGAATCCCTGTCTGGCTTGACCAAACGGGAACAACGCACCCTCGAGGTGATCACCACCTGCAAGCCCAATTCTCGCCTCGCCTGTCAAGCGCGTGTGCTCGGGGAAGGCGTGGTGGTGGAATTGCCCGCAGGGATGTATGTCAACGCCTTCAAAGATATCGAGGCTCTGGTTGGGCGGCGGGCAGAACAACCGCTATTGCACCCTGTAACGGGGATAACCCTGGTGCAGGAAGGAAAGCTGATCACCCGTTCGGTGTTGGAGTCGGTGAAAGGGTTAGACTTCGACATCCAGCAAATGTTGGCCCAGAGCAGTCAGGAGTTTTGAGGGGATGTGACGGGAAGCTTGCCCCCTCTTGGAGGGGTTAAGAGGATACCTTTTGCAAAACGAAGAGACTCCCTTCACTACCTCGACCAATGCGCAGATCTTCATCCAGATAGGTGATATCCAACCAACCGCTTTGTTCCCGTCGGCGAATGTCGATTTTAAGGGCTGGGATCCGTCCCGGAGCATGTTCTAGCAAATAAAGAAAGCTCTCGATCTCGTAGTTCATCAACGCCTGGGATCCGAGCACAAAGCGCTCGAACACCACCTGCACCCGCTGCTCCGAGGCCGGTTTAAACCGAGCCGATACCGCAAAAACCCCCCGAGGTACCCAAGCCCCTAGCCAGCCGGATCCCTGAACCTCCGCCACGTTAAAGACCTGCTGGGTTTGGGTGCGAATGCACTGGTAAATCTCCCCGGTTGTCACCAGGGGAAGGCTATTGGCCAGGCGTAACAAATCTGCACTCGTGGTGAAGAGGGTCAGCCAATTGCCCTCTAGCAGAGTAGGGGCAGCGGTGGGATAAGGAGTGGGGTTGCGGGCTTCTAGAGCTGCAATTTTCGCCAAAATCTCGGATTTTTGGTCGGGCAAAACGTGGCGGCCCCGGTCGGTTGCCTCAAGGGTGCGCAACAGATCGAATTTTTGCTGAGCCAGAGCTTCGGGCATGGGCAAACCGCGTGGGCACCGCCTCTATTTTAGGGTTCGCTGGACAGTGAACCGGATCCTGATCCTTCAAGACTCCAGTTCCGCCAGTTGTAAATCCGCCACTTGGTCGTACCCCAAACCAGCCCGCACCACCAGCGGCTCCAGCCCCGTCAAATCGATCACCGTCGAAACTTTGGCTCGATAGGGAGCATCATCATCTAGCACCAGATCCACCTGTTTTTCCAGATGCTTCATTTCTTCAGCAGCAAGGCTCTCCAGGCCATCACCAACCTCCCATTCTCGACCGGAACGGAAATCCAGGGATCCGACGGTATCCCCACTCAACTTCGCGGAGGTGGAAACAATCGGATTGCCCAGCTCCGCTAACAAAGCCTGACAAATGGTGGAATCGGGCACGCGAATCCCCGTGGTTTTCCGTTTTGGATCCATCACCAGCTTCGGAACCAGCTTGGTGGCAGGCAGCAGGAACGTAAACGGGCCGGGGATCAACCGACGCATCAACCGATAGGCGGGATCCGTTACCTGGGCATAGTGGGCAATCCGAGACAGAGAGGGGCACAAAAACGTGAGGGGTTTGTCGTTGGACAGTTGCTTAATGCGGCGCACCCGCTCAACCGCCTGCTTGTGGGTGACATCACAGCCAATGGCATAGACCGTATCCGTGGGATAAAGCATCACCGCTCCATCTCGCAAAGCCGCCGTGATTCGCTGAAGGGAGCGCGCTTGGGGATATTGAGGATGGAGTTTGAAATACTCGGCCATTGACTCAGTTCATGGATCGGAAACTTCCCCTCCAAAGGGCTCAAAAGAACGGGGTGTGGGCGGCACCAGCATGGGAGTGGATCCCTCCAACTGCTGCATCAAAGCTTGAATATGTAGCCGAGGCAAATAGGGCCAATCTCCCGCCTCTTCCAAATCCTGCAACACACGGTAGAGGGCCTGCCGAGTATTGGGCAACGACTCCCGAAAGGTGCCATCCAAGATCAGCCGGTGCATTTCCTCCAATAGCCGCAGGAGCATCAACAAATCCACACAGGCTCCTGCCCTCACTTCAGCTGCCTGCTTAATAGCCAACATGATCTGACGCAAATCGGGTGGCAGATTCTCCTCCGAAATATACATAGGGTCTCTAGGTCTTGGGAAGGCACAGGCTTATTCTAAGTTTGCTTCGCACCAGAACTCGCTCAGTGTACAGACTTTCCGGCAGCAAGGCCAAACTCCCCTGCGCCCGCAGGCTGCCGTTCTAAGCTCAGTTGTTCCCACACCCGCTGCAGCAAGGGATCCAACCCCTGCTTAGCAATGGCGGAAATGGCCAACACAGAACTACCGGCGGCGGCAGATAAGCGTTGGCAGCGTTCAGCAATCTCTTGGGGTGTGAGGGCATCGATCTTATTCAAAACCAGAATTTGCGGTTTCTCCGTAAGGCCATGGCCGTAGGCTTGCAGCTCTTGTTGAATCGTTTGGTAATCCTTGACGGGATCCGCCGCCGTACCATCCACTAGGTGAATCAAGACCCGCGTGCGCTCCACATGGCGCAAAAACTCGTGGCCTAACCCCACCCCTAAGTGGGCTCCCTCGATCAGCCCCGGAATATCCGCAAACACCACCCCATCTCCCAGTGGGTGCGGTACTACCCCCAAGTTGGGTTGCAAGGTCGTGAAGGGGTAGTCGGCAATCTTGGGCCGCGCGGAAGACAGCACCGAAATCAACGTGGATTTGCCCGCATTCGGTAGGCCAACAATGCCCACTTCGGCAATCAGTTTCAACTCCAGCCGCAGCCGCACATGTTCTCCCGGTTTGCCCTTGGTGAATTGGTGGGGGGCGCGATTGCGGTTGCTCAGAAAGTGGGCATTGCCCAGTCCTCCTTGCCCCCCTCGTGCCACTAGCAGTTGATCCTCTTTGTGGGTCAAATCCCCAAGGATTTCCCCAGTTTGAGCGTTGTGAACCACCGTGCCACAGGGCACCCGCACCCACCGATCTGCGCCACTAGCCCCAGTGCGATTATTGGGCCCCCCCTTAGCCCCGTGCTCAGCTTTGATCACAGGCTGAAAGCGAAAATCCAGTAGGGTTTGCAGGTTGGGATCCGCCACCAAAATCACGGAGCCTCCGCGTCCACCATTACCCCCAGAAGGTCCTCCAGCAGGCACATACTTCTCTCTGCGGAAAGCGACCATGCCATCTCCGCCATCCCCTGCTTGCACCTCAATTTCCGCTTGGTCAATAAATTGCAACCGTTGTTCTCCCGAATCCTGATCTAGCTTGGCAGGATCTGATGGAAATCTGCCACAAACGGCACGCCTCTAAGCTAGGATAGTGTTTCCCGAATCTATTGCCCCGTCGCGTGTGGGGTAGTTAGAGAGTGTGCTCTCTGGGGACCTTGTCACTTTGTTCACCTGTTCTTTGCCCTTTATCCGCGCCAACCGGCCTGCTGCTGCACCATTATGAGTCGATTCACCGCTACCGCTGATGTAGGTTTTACCACTGAGGATTTTGCCGCCCTACTCGATAAGTACGATTATCATTTCAGCCCTGGGGAAATCGTGGCGGGTACGGTGTTCTCAGTGGAGCCGCGTGGCGCGTTGATCGATATTGGCGCCAAGACCGCTGCTTTTCTGCCGTTGCAGGAGATGTCCATCAGCCGGTTGGATGACCCCCACGAGATGTTGCAGCCGGGGGAGACCCGCGAGTTTTTTATCCTTACCGAAGAGAACGAAGAAGGGCAGCTAACCCTCTCCATTCGTCGCATTGAGTACATGCGGGCTTGGGAACGGGTACGGCAGTTGCAAAAAGAAGATGCCACTGTGCGCTCCGCCATTTTTGCCACCAACCGGGGTGGAGCCTTGGTGCGCATTGAAGGTTTACGGGGCTTTATTCCGGGATCCCACATCAGCACCCGCAAGCCGAAGGAAGAGTTGGTGGGGGAAGAGTTACCCTTGAAGTTCTTGGAAGTGGATGAAGACCGCAACCGCCTGGTGTTGAGCCATCGCCGCGCCTTGGTGGAGCGGAAGATGAACAAGCTGGAAGTAGGGGAAGTGGTAGTGGGTACGGTACGCGGTATCAAGCCCTATGGCGCCTTCATCGATATTGGCGGTGTTTCTGGCCTGCTGCACATTTCCGAGATCTCCCACGATCACATCGATACACCTCACAGCGTCTTCAACGTCAACGACGAAGTCAAGGTGATGATCATCGACCTCGATGCCGAACGGGGGCGGATTTCGCTGTCTACCAAGCAGTTGGAGGCTAACCCTGGCGATATGACCCGGGATCCCCAGCTGGTTTACGATGGCGCCGAAGAAATGGCAGCCAAGTATCGTGAGCAAATGCTGGCAGCAAAGCAAGGACAACCGGAAGAAGCCCCACTGGAAATAGCGGTGGAAGAGCTGGAGTATGCGGGTGCTGCGGTAGACTAAGGCGGCAGATATTGCCTTTAGGGATCCCTGTTCAACCCACCAAAAGGTCAGGGATCCTTTTTTGCCCCGTTTTACAGCGTGTAAATTTGCCCATCCATCAACAGGTGGGTGATCCCTTTGTTTTGCAGTTGGGTACGCACCGCCTCCAAAATGTGCCCGGGGAACTGAATCACTCGGTAGGGAGGATAGGTGTTGCTGCCGCGGCGGCTCATCTCCGAAAAGCGACGGGCCACTTTGTGGTTGTCAAAAATGGGCAGGGTATTGGCGCTATCCAGCCCTTCGATGTTGGAGGGCAGGGATCCCAGGTTGAAAAACTCCTTCAGCGGGCGGGTGGCCAGCTCTTGATAGCGATCAATCACGGCGTAACAGGTTTCAGGGGGGATAAGCTCCTCTAGGGGCAACACCTGAAATGAGTAGCCTGCCTCGGCCAAGCTGTCCGCTGCAGGGGCATCCTCTAGGAAATCATCCGAGTCTTCATCCTCTTCCTCCTCGTCTTCTAAATCCTCCAGTTCGCTGTCATCGTCAGTTTCGTCCTCCTCTAGTTCTTCTTCAAGCTCAGCCACCAACTCCAGTTCCGCCGACTTCAACGTCTCAGAGGGCAGCTCTGTCTCCGTGAGGTCTTCCTCTTCTAAGGTTGGATCTGGGGTTGGATCTGCAGGAGCGGCTTCGGATTCTGAGGTGAGGGGGAGTACCTGCTGTTGAGCTTCGGGATCCCGAAGGCTGGAGGAACGGCGACGGGTTCGGTTGGGAACAGGCGTGGCGATAGGCTCAGGCCCTGGGACGGAAGGGCTAGAGACCGGCTCGGGGGGCGGAGACTCTGAGATTTCTTCTCCAGTCTCTCTACGGCGGGCAGCCGAGCGTTTGCTACTGACCAACTGTTGATATTCATCGGCTTCAATATTTTCCTTCAGTACACGGGCAATGGTACTGATGCTGACCTGAAATTGCTCCGCCAATTCCACAGCGGTGGCAGGCGACCCCCGATAGGTGCTGACGATCTGTTGCTGTTCTTGTTCTGAAAGTTTGCTGCGTGCCATAGCGTTTCACGGGTAATCAGAAAGAACTGGGAATCGTTAGCGGGCGGCAGTTGCCTCACACACCTGGTTTAGGCTAGCGGCCAACCGTTCTCGTTGTAACTCTTTGCCAATCAAGACAATTTTCGACAGGCGGAGCTCATCGGGATCCCACTCTCGCTCTAGGAATAGGGTCTGGCGATGGCCCACCTGATGAAAAATCACCCGTTGCGGCTCATCTATAACCGATAACACTCCTTTGGCTCGAAAGATCGTATCTGGCAAGTCTTGCAGCCAATCCCGAAACTCCGCTAGATCCAACGGTTGCTCCAGTTGAAAACTCACCGATTGAATCCCGTCTTCTTCCAGGTGATGGCTGTGGTGGTGCTCATCAGTTTGTGTCAGCGGTGCAGAACCCTGGGGATGGAGATGATGAGAGTTTTCTTCCGCCTCGAGATGGGGATCCCATAGCTCCGGCTGAAAAGCATGGACATCCAAAATGCGGGCCAAGGGCACCTGGGCATGGGTGGTGAGCAGGCAGGGGGCATCCGGGTTGTAGCGACGCACATCCAACAAAATCTGATCCCGTTCTGCGTCTGTGATCAAATCCACTTTATTCAGCAACAAAATATCGGCACTGCTGATCTGATGCGCTGCGGTTTGGGAGTGCTGAAAATTATGCCAATATTCGGAGCCATCCACCAACGTCACCACCCCATCCAAGCGCAGATCCTCGTGAAATGCCCTCTGCACAAACAGCTCGGTCACCTGCCTGGGATCCGCCACACCACTGGTTTCCACCAGCAAATAGTCCAACTCTTCCGTACGCTTGAGCAGTTCTCGGGCCGCCTGTTCAAAGTCGTCTCGTACCGTGCAGCACAGACAACCATTACTCAGCTGCATCAGCCCCGCTTCAGGCATATTCACCAGCTCACCATCAATAGAAATTTCGCCAAATTCATTCAGAATCACACCAATGCGCAACCCATGCTCTTCTTGCAAAATGCGTTTGAGCAGTGTAGTTTTGCCACTCCCCAAAAAGCCTGTCAAGATGGTGACCGGAAGTTGAGCCTTCATGAACCCACCTGCTTTGCAGATAGCGAAAAAGGTTTGCCAGTAAGGCTTTACCAGCTTAGCCTCAAGGGTACCCTTTCTTCTCAAATCCCCAGATCCTGAATATTTTTTTGACTCTTCACGACCCGGTGTCGATCAGCAGCTCCCCTGGGTTGGGCAACGAGTTAACCCTGCTCCGCGTTAGGGGATCCCTGGGGGTAGAGCAATTCAATCGGCAGGCCATCCGGATCGGCAATAAAAGCAACTGTGTAGAGTTGGGTGCCAATCTGCTGGGGTTGTGGGGGAAGCAAGAGGGTAACGGGCACTTGAGCCTGGAGATGCTCCAGATAGGCAGACAGGGATCCCCACTCAGGGCCAATTTCGATGGAGGGGTGGTAGTAGCCGACGTAATGGGGATCCCCAAAGGGATCCGGGGCGGGGTGAGGCTCAGGCACCTGCATCAGCTCTAGGCGTCCCCATGGCCCCACCATCCAACAGGCGAGGGTCATGCCCGTGGTAAAGCGTTCCTCGATGGCAAACCCTAACCCTTCATAAAAGGCAATGGAGCGGAAGATATCGGCAGCGCGAATGGAAAAATGGTGCAGTTTCATCGTTTCATCATCTTCTTGCAAAGGGGTCAGATGAACACAGACTTTTCGGATCAATCCCCCATAACCGCTAGTCAAGTGCAGATAGACTTGCTACGCTCCAGAAAAGCACCCAATTGTCGTTAGGCACCGCAGCGGTGCGCTCTGTCCCAGTGGATCCCCAATCTGGGGAGCAAAGCCGGTTGAGTCGATTACTCCCAACATCATCATGTCCAAGCTGGTCATTGTCGAATCTCCCACCAAAGCCCGCACCATCCGGGGTTTTTTACCCGATGGCTATGAGGTGCAGGCCTCGATGGGGCATGTGCGGGATCTGCCCGATTCGGCAGCCGAGATTCCAGAGGAGGTGAAGGGGGAAGATTGGAGCCGTTTGGGGGTGAACGTGCGGGCGGATTTTGAGCCCCTCTACGTGATCCCGAAAGACAAAAAGAAGGTGGTCAAAGAGCTGAAGGATGCCCTGAAAAAAGCGGATGAGCTGATCTTGGCCACAGACGAAGACCGGGAGGGGGAGAGCATTAGCTGGCACCTGCAACAAATCTTAAGACCCAAAGTGCCCACCCGCCGCATGGTCTTCCACGAGATCACCCGCGAAGCGATTCAAGAAGCGCTGCAAAACTGTCGTGAGGTAGATGAGCAACTGGTGCGGGCCCAAGAAACCCGCCGCATTTTGGATCGCCTGGTGGGCTACACCCTCTCCCCCCTGCTCTGGAAAAAAATTGCCCCCAAACTGTCGGCAGGGCGGGTTCAGTCGGTGGCGGTCAAGCTGCTGGTGGATCGGGAGCGACAACGGCGGGCCTTCAAAAAGGGATCCTATTGGGATCTGAAGGCGGAGCTGATCCAAAATCAAACCCCTTTTCCGGCAGAGTTGGTGAACTTGGCGGGCAAACGGCTGGCCACCGGACAGGATTTCGATGAAAATACGGGCCAAATTGCCGCTGGGCGGGATGTGGTGCTGCTGGATCAGGCTCAGGCGGAAGCCCTGCAAACCCGCCTCCTGGGCAAAACTTGGACCGTTAGCTCCGTCGAAGAGCGCCCCTCCACCCGCAAACCTGCCCCTCCCTTTACCACCTCCACGCTGCAGCAGGAGGCCAACCGCAAGCTGCACCTGTCGGCCCAACAGACGATGCGCATTGCCCAAAAGCTCTACGAAGAGGGCTACATCACCTACATGCGTACTGACTCGGTGCATCTATCAGAACAAGCGATCAGTGCCGCCCGTGCCTGCGTGGAATCCATGTACGGCAAGGAATACCTCAGCCCCAAACCTCGCCAGTACACCACCAAATCCAAAGGGGCCCAGGAAGCCCACGAAGCGATTCGCCCTGCCGGATCCGAATTTCGTCTGCCCAACCAAACCCCTTTATCCGGGCAGGAATTAGCTCTTTACGACCTGATTTGGAAACGCACAGTCGCTAGCCAAATGGCAGAGGCTCGACAAACCCACACCACAGTACTGATCGCTGTGGAAGATGCCGTGTTTCGGGCGAGTGGCAAGCGAATAGATTTTCCGGGCTTTTTCCGCGCCTACGTAGAGGGATCCGACGACCCCGATGCTGCCCTTGAGGATCGGGAAGTGCATTTGCCCCTGCTGCGCCAAGGGGATCATCCCGAATGTCAGAAGCTAGAACCTATTGGTCACGAAACCCAGCCCCCAGCCCGGTTTACGGAAGCCTCCCTGGTCAAAGTCTTGGAAAGTGAAGGGATTGGTCGCCCTAGCACCTACGCTACCATCCTGAACACGATTGTGAGTCGGGGCTACGTCAAACCCATGGGCAATGCTCTGGTGCCCACCTACACCGCCTTTGCTGTCACTGAACTGTTGGAAAAATACTTCCCCGACCTGGTGAATACCCGCTTTACTGCCCAGATGGAGCAAACCCTGGACGATATTGCCTCTGGGCAGGCGGAGTGGCTGCCCTATTTGCGCCACTTCTTTTTGGGGGAGCAGGGCCTAGAGGGACAGGTGAAAGCCCGCGAGTCAGAAATTGATTCCAGCCTAGCCCGCTCCATCCATCTCGACAATTTACCCGTCAAAATCGGCATTGGCCCTTATGGCCCCTACGTGGCGGTAGAAAGTGAAGGGGGGGAAGTCCGTGCCAACCTGCCAGAGGATATTCCTCCCGCCGATTTGAGCGAAGAACAGGTGGCGGAGCTAATCAAACTCAAGCAGGAAGGCCCCAAACCGATTGCCTTTCACCCGGAAACTCAAGAGCCAGTGTACGTGGTGCCCCAAGGCCCCTATGGCCCCTATGTGCAGTTGGGGGATGTTTCAGAAGACAATAAGAAACCCAAGCGCACCTCTCTCCCCAAGGGGATGAGGCCGGATCAGGTCACCCCAGAGATTGCCTTGGGGTTGCTCAGTTTGCCCCGTACCCTCGGCGAACACCCCGAGTCCGGCAAAAAAGTGCAAGCTGGCATTGGTCGCTTTGGGCCCTATGTGGTTTGCGATGGGGATTTCCGCTCTCTGCCTGCCGGTGAGGATGTATTAACGGTGAGCTTTGAGCGGGCGTTGGAGTTGCTGGCCCAACCCAAAAAAGGGCGCGGGCGGGGATCCGCCAAACCCTTGCGAGAGCTGGGATCCCATCCGGAGGATGGTGAGCCGGTCAATTTGCACAATGGCCCCTATGGGTTGTATGTCAAGCATGGCAAGGTGAATGCCTCTTTGCCCAAAGAGATGCCTGCCGAAGAAGCTACCCTGGAAGTTGCCCTGCAGGTGCTAGCGGAAAAAGAAGGGAGCCCGACCGCAAAAGGGCGCTCCACCGGCAAAGCCACCACCAGCCAATCTGCGAAAACCCAAGCAAAAAGCAGCACCAAAGCTAAAGCGACCCCCAGCAGTACCCGTAAAGCCACAGCCAGCCAAGCCAAGAAATCCAAGGACTCCGTCCCACTGACTCGCACAACCTCCTCGACCGACAAGGAGCTTCAGGGGAATGGTGCCGCCCAAACCGGATCCCGTTCCACCATTTTGAAGATCACCCCCAAGGCCCGTGCCTGAGTTGGGATCCCGGAGCTGCGGTAGCATAGGGGCGCCCTGTTGGAGGCTGACCGATGCAACTGCAAGCCTTGATCTTCGATGTGGACGGCACCCTGGCGGATACGGAGCGAGATGGCCATCGGGTTGCTTTTAATGCGGCCTTTGCCGAGGCGGGCCTGGATTGGCAGTGGTCGGTGGAATTGTACGGTCAGTTGCTGGCGATCACAGGGGGTAAAGAGCGAATCCGCCACTTCATCGAAAGGGAGCGGCCTACCCTACCTCCAGGAGCAGATCTCACGGATTTGATTGCCAACCTACACCAAGCCAAAACCCGCCACTATACGGCTTTACTAGCTCAGGGCGGGATCCCTTTGCGTACCGGGGTGAAACGCCTGTTGCAGGAGGCGAAAACAGCCGGAATCCGTTTGGCCATTGCCACCACCACCACTCCTGAAAATGTCACAGCCCTGCTGCAACACACCCTACCGGAGAGCTTGCAATGGTTTGAGGTAATTGCTGCCGGGGATATCGTCCCTGCCAAGAAGCCCGCCCCGGATATTTACCACTACACCCTGGAGCACATGGGCCTGCGCCCGCAGGATTGTCTGGCCTTGGAAGACTCCCAGAATGGCTTACAGTCTGCCCAGCAAGCTGGGATCCCGACAGTGGTGACGGTGAATGACTATACCCAGGCTCAGGATTTTTCTGGGGCAGCCCTGGTGCTGGATCATCTTGGTGAGCCGGGGGATCCCTTTCAGGTGTTGCAGGGGACAGCCGGATCCCATCGTTATTTCACCCTGGAGTTGGCCCAGCATATTCATGCCCAACAGGTCACCGTCTAGCCATTCGTGTCAGCAAGACGGAGTCCTTTGCTGGTCATGGAGGATCTCAAGCCACGGCTGGAAGCCCATGTGCGACAGGTGGCCCATCCCCGCGATCCCGACTGGTCGCCCTTGGGCTATTGTCAGGTGAAGCAGTATGTCCAGGAACAGCTGTCTCGGTGGGGATCCCTGGAGGAATTCCGGTTTGAGTATTGTCGTCGCACCTATGGCAATTGGATCTTAAAATTGCCGGGATCCAGCCCAAGACGGGATCCCATTCTGGTCGGGGCGCATTTTGATGCCGTGCCTGCATCGCCAGGGGCGGATGACAACGCCAGTGGGGTAGCGGTGCTGCTGGAGTTGGCCCGGTATTTTGCTCAGGATCCCTCCCGTTCCCCCCTTTGGCTGGTGGCGTTTGATCTGGAGGAACGCGGTCTGGTGGGCAGCACGGCCTACGCGCAATTTCTCAAACAGCAGGGACAACCCCTACGGCTGATGCTCTCTTTGGAGATGCTGGGCTACCGGGATCCAACAGCAGGTTCCCAACGCTACCCCACTGGGCTGGAGCGGTTTTACCCGGATCGGGGGGATTACATCGGGCTGATCGGCAACTGGCCGACGCTACCGGATCTGCTGCGCCTGCAACAAAGCCTGAAAAAGGCAGGGATCCCGTGTCAGTGGCTACCTGCCGGGCAGCGAGGGTGGATCGTTCCCAGTACCCGCCGTAGTGACCATGCCCCCTTTTGGGATGAAGGCTATCGAGCCGTTCTGGTCACCGACACCGCCGACCTACGCAACCCCCACTACCACAAGCTCAGCGATAGCCCAGAAACCTTAGACCTAGACTTTTTGGCTGGAGTGTGTCGGGGCCTCATGGCTGGGCTGCGTCACTTGTGATAAGCTCTCAAGACATCACAGGGGTTGACATGTTGATATAAGGATCGATCAATAGCTTGGGTTCACGAAGCCCCTGTGGAGGATGTAGCCAGTTTTACCACTCGAGCCAGCCGAGCCTTACGACGGGCCGCTGTGTTCTTGTGCAACACGCCGGTTTTGGCTGCTTTGTCGATGCGACTGAAGGCAGCACTCATGGCCGATTGAATTTCTTGCAGGGTCTCTTGCTGTTGGTTGGCGGCGTAAGCATTCGACAGAGAGATCACTTTCTTCATCAGACCGCGCACCGTTGCTTTGGTGGCCTTGTTGCGCAACCGATTACGCTCCGCGATCTGAACGCGCTTAATGGCAGATTTGATGCGTGGCATGGCTGGAAAGAGAAATTGCAGCGGAGATCCAGCATACCATTAGAGCGAGGAGCTTCACCAGGCCTCCTTATCCTTCTCCTTGACACCGGATGGGATACCCATGTTTCAGGATTGCAGTTCTCTGATCCGCTTGAACCCACCCGCCCTCCATTACGGCGTTGCTGTGTGTGATTTGGATCAGGACAGGGCTTTTGAGCTGTTCGTGTGTGGGTTTCGTGGCCCGAATCGGGTCTTGAAATGGGAAGATCAAGCTTTGGTGGATCAAGCGGACGAGACCCTGGCGGATGTGGAGCGCATGGCCATTGGGGTGGCGGCGGGAGATTTTGATGGGGATGGCCAGGAAGAGCTTTACGTCCTCAATACCGACACCTTTGGTGGGCGCAAACGCTTTGGGGATCGGCTGTTCGATAGGCAGGGATCCGGCTGGGTGGATCTATTTTCACTGCCGCAAAACCAGGATGCCCTGAACCTGACGGCGGGTCGCTCTGTGGCCTGCATCGATCGGCTAGGGCAGGGGCGCTACGGATTTTTTGTGGCCAACTATGGCGGCCCCATGCGTCTCTACGAACTAACCCCGCATGGGATGATCGCCGACGTGGCACCGGAAGTGGGGTTGAATCGGGTCACGGGTGGGCGGGGTGTGGTGGCGGTGCCTTTGGTGTCGCAGCGGATGGATATTTTTGCCGTCAATGAGCAGGGAGCCAACTTTTTGTTTCGCAATCTGGGGAACGGCACCTTCGAAGATATTGCTGCCGAAGTGGGTTTGCAGGATCCCTTGGAACATGGGCGCGGTGTGGCGGCAGTGGATCTGGATGGGGATGGCCAGCTGGATTTGGTCTATGGCAACTGGGAAGGCCCCCACCGGCTTTGGATACAAACTTCTACCGGGGCATTTCAGAATGTGGCCCCCCCTGAGCTGGCCAGGCCCTCCCGCATTCGCACGGTGATCGCGGCAGATTTTGACAATGATGGTTATCCTGAGCTGTTTTTTAACAATATTGGCGAACCCAACCGTCTGTTTGCCTATCGTTCAGGAGCCTGGCAGGCCATTGACCTAGGGGCAGCTACCGAACCGGAAGGATTGGGTACCGGCGCAGCAGTCGCCGACTTGGATGGGGATGGTCGTTTGGAGCTGCTAATCGCCCATGGGGAGAGCGGCCCACAACCCCTGAGTCTGTATCGACCTTTGGCGAATGCCCACAACTGGCTGAGAGTATTGCCCCTCACCCGCCAGGGATCCCCGGCTCGCGGCGCGCTGGTGAGGCTGGTTACCGCCTCCCCTTCCCAAGACGGAGTCCGTGTTCAGGTGCAAGCCATTGATGCCGGCAGTGGCTACCTGTGTCAGATGGAACCTGTGGCTCACTTTGGGCTGGGATCCGAATCAAGGGTGAAAGAGGTGCAGATCCAGTGGCCGGATGGTCAACGGTTGAGTATGGCTTACCCACCGGTCAATCAACTCCTGCGGATCCCTCACCCAAGTGAAGAGAAAAGCTGAAGGGATTAAAGGGATTGACAAATGCATTGACACTCCCCCGGTTAGAAACCGGGGGATTCTCCCTTCTAGCCCCTTGCAACCTTAGACTGCAAGGTATTCATGGAGTTCAGGGGATTGCCAACTACCCCATCCCCTGAGCCGACCCTACCTAT
>NZ_JAFIRA010000059.1 GCF_022848905.1 Thermostichus vulcanus str. 'Rupite' | reverse complement strand
GGACGGGTTTTCGTGTCCTTTGAGTCTAAAAGAAGCCCTGCCCGTAATAGGTAGGGTCGGCTCAGGGGATGGGGTAGTTGGCAATCCCCTGAACTCCATGAATCCCTCACAGCTTCAAGCTGTGGGGGGCTAGAAGGGAGAATCCCCCGGTTTCTAACCGGGGGAGTGTCAACAACAGCAGTTGCCATGAGATTCTTTACGCCAAGGAGACCGAGCGGATACTCCATTGGCTCTCCCGGAAACGTGGAGGCGGCGGCTCATAAGGAGGTGGATAATCTCATGTCTAGCTGTGAGGATCCCGGCTGCGGCGAAGGCATGGCAGATAATAGGAGGTGCTCTTCATGGATGCAGTACCCCTATGGCCAGTGCTCTCATCTCCCCGGAAAATCTGCTGGATCTCTGTGAACAGGGTGTACGAAAGGCATTGGCTGCCGGGGCCGACCAAGCGGAAGTGTTTGCTAACTCAGGCCGCGAGACAGAAGTCACCTTTGAGAAAAATGACCTGAATCTAGCCCGCAGTAGTAGCGAAACTCTGTTCGGTGTGCGGGTCTTTTGTGGGGGCAGGCTGGGCTTTGCCACCTCCAACCGCCCGGAGGAACTGGCCGAGACTGCGGCAGAAGCAGTAGCTCTGGCCAAGGCTTCCCCTGCGGATCCCTTGAATGGACTGCCGGATCCCCAACCGTTGCCATCGGTTCCTTTTCCTCTCGATTCAGGGCTACTGGAACTGGATGCTGCCACTCTTACCCAACTGGGATCCGAACTCTTAGAACGAGTCCGCGCCCAAGACAGTCGCATCACCATCGACAGTGGCTCCATCAGCGTTGAAGAAGATACTTTGGCCATTGCCTCCTCCACCGGGATCCGCGCCAACTACCACAGCGTCGAGGGGGGGGGATCCCTGTTTGGTATGGCGATAGATGGGGAGGAGGTGGGGAGCTTTGCCTACGATGGCGACAGCGTGCAAAAGCGGGCGGATCTGATCCCGGCTCTGGAACGGGCTTTCGATCGGTTTGTCAGCAAATGTGTGGGGGCACTGGGGGCCACCCAGGGGGAAAGCTTTCGCGGCACCATCGTGCTCCCGCCCGATTCGGTGGAGGATCTGCTAGGGGATCTGATTGCGGTGTTGGGGGCCGATGCGGTGCGCAAAGGCAAAAGCCCCCTTGCCCAAAAGATGGGATCCCTGATCGCCAGTCCGTTGCTGACGGTGGTTTCGGAAGGCTTAGGGTTGCCCGGTTACCCAATCGAGCCGTTTGACCGGGAAGGGATCCCACGCCAAATTACCCCGCTGGTGAATGAGGGGATTCTCTGCAATTTCATGTACAACAGCTATGAGTCTCGCGCTGCCGGGATCCCGTCCAATGGCCATTCCACAGGGGGAGCCGGTAGCTTGCCGGGAGTGGGGCCTGCTTGTTTGAGTGTGGCAGCGGGTCAAACTCCCATGTCTGAGCTGTATGCCGTGGATCGGGGGATTATCGTTACCCGCCTCTCCGGCAGCAGCAACCCGATCACTGGCGATTTTTCTGGAGTGGTGAAGGGGGGCTTTTTGGTGAAAGGCGGAGAAAAACGCCCCATCTTGGAAACCACAATCGCGGGCAATCTCTATGACTGTTTGCGCAACATCTCAGCCATTTCAAAAGAAGTAACTATTTTTAATGGCAGCACCGCTTTTCCCGCTTTGCGCATTGAAGATGTTTCGGTTACCGCGGGCTAGAAGCTATGGCCATCCTTGAGTTTAACCCTTAATTTCTTCTGCTCTTCTGCCCAGGACTGTAGCAAAATCACCCTTCTTGGCTGGCCAGAACCTGCAAGCCTAAGGGCTGAAGGCTCTCACCTGGGTATCATGGGGGCGACGGACAAGGCTAGAACAATCGTCTCATACGGGACGGGCTGTCCGTGACCATGCAGTTGACAGCAGAGGGATTCATGTTGCTAAGCAACGCTCACGCGACCATGTGGCCAGCGGAAGGTCGGCAACGCGCCATCATCGAGTCGGTTACACCGGAAATTGACGGTGGGCGTTACGCCATCAAACGCACCGTCGGAGAGTACGTGGTGGTGGAAGCAGACATTTTCGGAGATGGCCACGACCAACTGTCGGCAGTGCTTTGTTTTCGGGAGGCAGGGACGGAGCGGTGGCAGGAAGTGTTCATGGAGCCGATCGGCAATGATCGCTGGCGGGGCCAATTTCAATTGAGCCGGATGGGGCAAGCCCATTACACGATTCAAGCCTGGGTGGATCACTTCAAAACCTGGCAGCAGGATCTGCACAAGCGGGTGGAGGCCGGGCAGGATGTATCCGTCGAGTTGCTGATCGGGGCAGAGTTGATTGAGCGGGCAGCGCAACTGCAGAGGGGCGATATCCACGACAAGCTGCGCAGCTATGCTCACCGCCTTCGAGAGGCTCAGGATGCCGCCATTGAAACAGCCTTATCCCCTAACCTGGGAGAGCTGATGCGGGTTTACGGCGAGCGCCCTTTTGTCAGTACCTATCCGGAACGAAGGGTTTGGGTAGATCCCATCAAAGCTCGCTTCAGTGCTTGGTATGAACTCTTTCCCCGCTCCTGTGGCCCCGATGAACATACCCACGGCACCTTCCGAGATGTCATCGCCCGCCTGCCGATGATCGCGGAGATGGGCTTCGATATTCTCTATCTACCGCCAATCCATCCCATTGGGCGGGCCTTCCGCAAAGGCAAAAACAACTCCATGACCCCTGAACCGGGGGATCCCGGATCCCCTTGGGCGATTGGCGGGCCAGAAGGAGGACACAAGGCGATTCACCCCCAACTGGGATCCCTGGCGGACTTTCATGAGTTGGTGGCTGAGGCCAAAAAGTTGAACATCGATATTGCCTTGGATATTGCCTTTCAATGCTCTCCGGATCACCCCTATGTGAAGGAGCACCCGGAATGGTTCAAAAAGCGCCCCGATGGCAGCATTCAATACGCAGAAAATCCACCCAAAAAATATCAGGATATTTACCCAATTAACTTTGAAACCGAAGATTGGCAGGCCCTTTGGGAGGAATTAAAAAGTGTAATCCAGTATTGGATCGACCAAGGGGTCAGTATCTTTCGGGTGGATAATCCCCATACCAAGGCTTTTGGTTTTTGGGAGTGGTGTATTGCTGAGATCAAAGCTCAGCACCCGGAGACAATCTTTTTGGCAGAAGCCTTTACCCGCCCGAAACTGATGAAATCCTTGGCTAAGCTAGGCTTTACCCAGTCCTATACCTACTTTACCTGGCGCAACGACAAATGGGGCTTGACGGAGTATTTCACGGAGCTGACCCAAACCCCGATGCGGGAGTATTACCGCCCCAACCCTTGGCCGAATACCCCCGATATTCTGCATGAGTTTCTGCAAACGGGGGGTCGCCCAGCGTTTATGGTGCGCTTTATTTTGGCCACCACCCTCGGAGCAAGCTATGGCATCTATGGCCCCGCGTTTGAGCTGTGTGAAGGTCGTCCGGTACGCAAAGGCAGCGAAGAATATCTGGATTCTGAGAAATATCAGATCCGTCACTGGGATCTCGATACCCCCGACAATCTGCGACCTTTGATCGCCACGGTTAACCACATTCGTCGGCAAAACCCGGCCTTGCAAAGTGACTGGAGCTTGGTGTTTCACCCCACCGACAATGATGCTCTCATTTGCTATTCCAAACGCACCTTTGAGGGTTCCAATCGCATTTTGATCGCTGTGAATTTGGATCCTTTTCACATTCAATCCGGTTGGGTCAACCTAAACCTGGCGGCTTTGGACTTGGAACATTGGCAAACCTTTAAGCTGACGGATCTGTTGGATGGCCGCCACTATTCTTGGCAGGGATCCAGCAACTACATTAAGTTGGATCCCTGGACGATGCCGGCCCACATTTTTCGGTTGGAAAGCTAGGGCTATAAAGATAGATTCGAGATTCGGGCTAAGCTGTCGGTACAGCCCTTTGCGCCAAGGACACGCTAGCGCGTCTCCTGGCCAAAACTTTTTGAAATTCGTGATGGTGTGGGGCTACTAGCTGGTAGCAATCATTACATGCTTGGTAACCTGGTAGTCTCGCACTGCCTCCGCCGAGAGATCCTTCCCAAACCCAGACTGCTTAAAGCCGCCATGAGGGGTCTCTGAGGCAAGGGGAATATGGTCGTTAATCCAGACGGTGCCGAACTCCAGATCGGCGGCAAACTTCATCGCCCGCCCGATGTCTTGAGTCCACACAGAAGCCGCCAAGCCGTATAGGACATCATTGCCCAACCGTAGCGCCTCCGCTTCTTCGCGGAACGGACTGAGGGTGAGAACAGGCCCAAAGACCTCACTTTGAATGATTTCTGCTCGTTGATCAACATTGGTAATCACCGTTGGCTCGTAGTAGTACCCTTGGGAAAACTCCGGTGGGATCCGCCCTCCTGTTAACACCTTTGCCCCAGCCGCCTTAGCCCGCTCCACAAATCCCATGACTCGTTCCCGCTGGGCTGCTGAAACGAAGGGGCCCATTTCCACCCCCGATTGAAAAGGGGATCCCAGGGTTACTTTGCGCATTGCTTCAACAATCGCTTCTTGGGCTTGAGCCAGTTTGCTTTCTTGTACATAGACACGGGTGGCGGCGGTGCAGTCTTGGCCGGTATTGATGGTGGCCGCAAAGGTGGCTTTGGCCGCGATGGTCTCAATATCCGCATCCTCAAACACGATGAAGGGGGCTTTGCCACCCAGCTCCAAATGAACCCGTTTTAGGGTGTCTGCCGCAGTCCGCATCACCTTTTTGCCCGTTGCGGTGGATCCCGTCAGGCTGACCATGCGCACATCCGGGTGTTCCACCAGGGCTTGCCCCGTTTCGTTGCCCCCAGACAGAATATTGACCACACCATCTGGGATCCCGGCAGCAGCGATCAGTTCCCCCAGCATCAGGGTGGTCAGGGGTGTGGAGGGAGCAGGCTTGAGCACTACGGTGCAACCCGCCGCCAAGGCAGGGCCGATTTTCCAAACGGCCATCATTAAGGGGTAATTCCAGGGAGCAATTTGAGCGCAGACCCCAACCGGCTCTTTCCGGAATACAGAGGTGTAGCCCTTGGCATATTCCCCGGCACTGGAGCCATGGGTATCGCGGGCAGCGGCAGCAAAGAAGCGTAGGTTATCCACCGCAAACGGTAAATCCCCCCCTAAACTGACCAGCTCGTAGGGTTTGCCGGTATTTTCCGACTCCAGCCGAGCCAGTTCTTCTGAGCGAGCCTCGAGCAGATCCGCCAGTTTCCAGAGGGCAAGGGAGCGTTCGCCAGGGGTGAGTTTCGACCAACGGCCATCGTAAAAGGCCGTCTGGGCAGCTTGTACCGCCCGATCCACATCAGCCGGGCTGGCATCGACCACTTCCGCTAAAGTTTCTCCCGTCGCGGGGTTCTCAATGGCCATGACGCCTCCCCCTTGGCTATCGGCCCATTGGCCGTTGATCCAGAGTTTGTAGGCCATAGTGACGTCCTCAACAGCTCGGTAGGGGTAAGAAAACTCTCCCCATTGTGCCGAATCTTTCTCCAAATGAACTCCATGGACTCTGTCCCGCTTACGGGAACGGTTCAGTTTAGCCCCAAGGAACGGTATGATGCCACTGAGAACTACTTGCAATAGGAAAGGAGACCGATGATGGTTGCTACCCAAGTCTCTGCCCAAGATCTCTTCCGGGCCGCTTACGAAAACCGCTACACCTGGGATCCCGACTTTCCGGGCTACAGCGCAGACGTGACCTACTGGGATGGAGAACGGACATTCACTGGGCAGGTGCGAGTGGGGGCAGACCTGAAGGCCACGGTTATGGGCGTGGAGGATGAGGAGGCCCAGAAAGCCATCCACAACCAAATTTGGGAGATCGCCATTCACCGCGTTCGTCGTAGCTTTGCCGATACCCACGGCCAGAACACCTTTCGCTACGGCGAGACCTTACCGGACGGGTCGGTGGAAATTCTGGTGGGGGGCAAAGCAGCTGGGGATCGCTACCGGGTGCGGGATAACCAAGTGACGATGGTGCACCGGCATATTCATGGTGTGGTCGTCACCATTCATACCTTTAGCAGTCACGATACCGGTGAGGGCTACCTTTCCCACCGCTACGACTCCGTTTATCACGACCCCAAAACGGGGGAACAGAAGGGGAGACGCAGCCAGTTTGAGGATCTTTACGAAAAGGTTGGCAACTACTTCATTCTGTCGGAGCGGCGCATCCAAACCGAGACCGAAACGGGATCCGTCGAGAAGCGGTTCACCTTCTCCAACCTGGCTTTGCTCCACTCCGCCACCTGACCAAGCTGCTTTGGGACAGGAGTCAACCAATGCTAAGGTCGGAAGAGGGATCTTAAAGTTTCGCAATGGATCCCGGCTGCCCTAGTTTGTGGCTCTCCACCTGAAGACCTGATGCTAAAAGCTGGAATTGTTGGCCTACCGAATGTAGGCAAGTCCACCCTGTTCAACGCGCTCTGTGAAAATGCCAAGGCAGAGGCGGCCAATTTTCCCTTCTGTACGATCGAGCCCAATGTGGGCCGGGTGGCGGTGCCGGACGAGCGCTTACAGGTGCTTGGGAAGATCAGCGGCTCAGCCGAGATCATCCCCAGCCAAATCGAGTTTGTGGATATTGCCGGTTTGGTGGCAGGGGCGAGCAAAGGGGAGGGCTTGGGTAATCAGTTCCTGTCCCACATTCGCCAGGTGGATGCAGTCGTGCATGTGGTGCGCTGCTTTGAAGACGAAAACATCGTGCATGTGGCCGGTTCGGTGGATCCCTTGCGGGATATCGGGGTAATTAACCTGGAGCTGGCCCTTGCGGATCTGGCCCAGATCGAGCGGCGGGTGGAGCGGGTGCGCAAACAGGCCAAATCCGATAAAACAGCGCAGGTGGAGCTCAAGGCCCTAGAACAGTTACAAGCTGCTTTGGATGAAGGTAAGCCGGCCCGCTTGGTGCCCCTCAGTCAAGAGGAAGAGCTGCTGGTGAAAGGGTTGGGGTTATTGACCCGTAAAAAAGTGATCTACGCCGCCAACGTTGCGGAAACAGACTTAGCCAGTGGCAATGCCTGGGTAGAACAGGTACGGCAATTTGCCAAGGCTGAAGGGGCGGGTGTGGTGGTGGTTTCGGCCCAGGTGGAGGCGGAATTGTTGGATTTGCCCGCAGAAGAACGGCAGGCTTATCTGGACTCCCTCGGGGTGAAAGAAGGGGGGCTGAAATCTCTCATTCGTGCTACTTACGAGCTCTTGGGCTTGCGCACCTACTTTACCTCCGGCCCCAAAGAGACCCGGGCTTGGACGATTCCGGTTGGGGCGACAGCGCCTCAGGCAGCCGGGGTGATTCACTCCGATTTTGAGCGCGGCTTTATTCGGGCGGAAACAGTGTCCTATCAAGACTTGGTGACGACGGGATCCCTGAATGCGGCCAAAGAAAAGGGCCTGCTGCGCAGCGAGGGCAAGGAGTACGTGGTGCAGGAAGGGGATGTGATGCACTTCCGCTTCAATGTCTGAGGGATATCTGAGGCTCTCCTCTGAGATCCCATAAGAGATCCAATTGGATCTGGATCCCTCTCAGAATAAGCACACTCTTCTCAGAAATCTAAGAATTGCCCACTTGAAATAAGCATAAAGACCTAGGACGCTCAGGGTCAGGGATCCCAAGCCGATGGGGTCGGTTGTGGCTGCGCCTCCGGGGACGGTTTTTCTGAGAGAGCTGTTGACGCTGTAACGAAACATCACAATAATTGGGGTAGATAAACAAATCTTTTAGGGATGTATAGATGGACATGCTGCAATTTGGCCCAATGGGCTGGGTTTACATGGCGATCTTTGCTTCGTTGATCTGGTGCATCTGGGGTCGCTCCGAAGACGACATCATGTTCTGAGCCCGCACAGCTATTCTCTTCATCTCCCATTCAGGATTGCCTAAGGGGACTTTCATATCCCTGCCCTATGATGGGTTGAGCCAGGGCAACAGCTGCTCTGGTAAGCTCGTTACGGTCTAGCGGGCAAGTGGCAACAACTGGGTAGAGGAGGGATCCGATGGACAGCGCCCAAATTTGGCAACGCTACTGTGACTGGCTCTACTACCACCCCGGCCTAGAGTTTTTTTTGGATATCAGCCGGATTCGCTTCACCCCGGAGCAGGTGGGATCCCTGCAGTCTCGTTTTGCTGAGGCTTTCGCGGCCATGCAGGCTTTAGAAGCAGGAGCGATTGCCAACCCGGATGAACATCGCCAGGTGGGCCACTATTGGCTACGGGCTCCTGAGCTGGCCCCAACACCTGAACTGACCCAAGCGATTCAGGGTTGCATCGAGCAGATCGAAGCCTTTGCCGAAAAGATCCATCACGGCATGATTCCGGCCAGCGGTGGGGGGCGCTTTACGGAGCTGTTGTGTGTGGGGATTGGCGGATCGGCACTGGGGCCACAATTTGTAGCGGAAGCCTTGGCGCCTCAGCACCCTCCCCTCAATATCCACTTTATTGACAATACGGATCCCGATGGCATTGACCGCGTTCTGGCACGGTTGGCGGGCAAGCTGGGGCAGACCCTGGTGATTATCACCTCCAAATCTGGCGGCACCCCCGAACCCCGCAATGGCTTGGTGGAAGTGGAGCAAGCTTACCAAAAGGCCGGGATCCCGTTTGCTGTCCATGCCGTAGCGATTACCAGTCCCGGCAGCAAGCTAGAAGTCCAGGCTCGACAAGCGGGATGGCTGGAGGTTTTTCCCATTTTTGATTGGGTGGGTGGGCGCACTTCTGAAACCTCGGCAGTGGGCCTATTGCCGGCGGCGTTGCAAGGGATCGACATTCGGGCGCTCTTGGCGGGGGCAGCCACGATGGATGAGGCCACCCGTGTGCCGGAGGTGAAACGGAACCCTGCGGCTCTGTTGGCTTTGGCTTGGTACATCGCCGGTCAGGGTCAGGGGCGCAAAGATATGGTGGTCTTGCCCTATAAAGATCGGCTGCTGCTCTTCAGCCGTTATTTGCAGCAGTTGGTGATGGAGTCCTTAGGGAAATCCCACGACTTGAAGGGGAATCGCGTTGAGCAGGGCATTGCCGTCTATGGCAACAAGGGCAGTACCGACCAACATGCCTATGTGCAACAGTTGCGGGACGGCATCAATAACTTCTTCGTCACCTTCATCGAGGTGTTGCAGGATCGTGAGCCAGGGATCCCTTCACCCTTTGTGGAGCCGCAGGTGACCAGTGGAGATTACCTGAGTGGTCTGTTGCAGGGAACGCGGCAAGCCCTCTACGAAAATGGCCGCGACTCGATTACTGTGACCATTCCGCGGGTGGATGCCCGCTCGGTGGGGGCTTTGATTGCTTTGTATGAACGGGCGGTTGGCCTTTACGCCGCTTTGATCAACATCAATGCTTACCATCAACCGGGAGTGGAAGCGGGTAAAAAAGCGGCCAGTGCGGTGCTGGAACTGCAGCGGCAGGTGATTGAGGTGGTGCGCAGTCATGCGGGATCCCTGACCCTAGGTCAGTTGGCGGAAAAAGTCGGATCGCCGGAGCGGATCGAAACCCTCTATTTCATCCTGCGACACCTCCATGCCAACGGGCGTGAAATTCAGTTGATCGGGGATCCCGGTTGTCCTTTGGACTTGAAAATTCAGGCACGACCTACCTAGCCTCTTTGTTTTTCTGGGCGTTGAGGAGAACTGTCTTGAGTGGATCAATCTTGAGTGGATCAATCTGTACCTGACCTTAAGCCCTTCTACCAACCCAGCCCGGTTGCCTAGAATCGAGCAAGAGCCAACTCCAGGAGGAGACTATGGATCAATCTGCTGCCGTCCTGCCTTTACAAGCTCCTAAGGATGTCTCCATCGACGATATTGAGCAGGAACTGAATAAGATCTGGTCTTCCAAAGGAGAGAGTGTTGCTGCCCGTGCTGCCACCTTTACCCTGGTGGTGTACGAATCCTTAGATGATGCTCTGCTGTTGCCTTCCCCCACGGTGGAGGCGATTGCCACCCAAAACCCCTGCCGCGTCATTGACTTGCGCGCCAAACGGGAGGGATCCGCAGAGGATGTCATCGAATCGCAAGTGGCGGCCTACTGCCCGGTGACCCGTGAACAGCGCAGCTCTCTGGTGTGTTGCGAGTACATCACCTTGAAAGCGCCGGAATCGGCCTTTGTGCGCGCCTGCAGTACGGTTGCGTCTTTGTTGATCCCCAGTTTGCCCACCTTCTTGTGGTGGCAAGGGGATTTGGACTTGAACAGCCTCCTGTTTCAAAAGCTGGTTTCCCTAAGCAACCGTGTCATTGTTGATTCACGAGGCTTTGTTAACCCGGAAGAAGACCTGGGAGAAATGTATCTGCTCACCACCGAAGGCCGGCAGTGTGGTGATTTGAACTGGAAACGGCTCAGCTCCTGGCAGGAACTGACTGCGCAGGCTTTTGATCCCCCGGATCGGCGGGAATCTCTACAGGCGGTCGATCGCGTAACCCTCGACTACAAAGCCGGTAACCCTTGTCAGGCCTTCCTGTTCTTGGGTTGGTTAGCCAGCCGTTTGGGGTGGACACCGATAGAGCGAGTCCAGACCAAGGAACACGACTATTTGATCGACCGGATTCGTTTCCAAAGGGCAAGCGGTGGCGAGGTGATGGCGGAACTGGCAGCAGTCCCCTTGGCCTCAGAAATGACCCAACCGGGGGATCTAATCGGGATGCGCCTCACTTCTAGCGATATTCGCGCGGATGCTTGTACCGTGCTCTGTTCGGAAACCACAGGCTGTATGCGAATGGAGGCCATGGGGGGAGCTCAAAGCTGTGTGATTCGGCAGGTAGCCCCGATTGAGCACGATTCACTGGATACGCTACTGACGGCTGAGCTGCAACGGTTGGGCCCAGATCACCTGTATGAGGAAACCTTGGTGGTGGTGGATCAGATCCTCAAGCTAGCGTTTTAAGCGTTTCTTCTGCCACTTGTGAAAGTCTTTCTCGTAGCGTTCTCCCTCGGTATGGTAGGTATTCCAGCCCTTGAGGGAAACCGCCAAGCCCCAGCCCATCAACACAAACAATGACCAAGACAGCCCTCCCCCAGAGAGTAAGTCCAACCCCACCAAAAAGCCATTGACGATCCCATAGCGCCCAAGCAAGTGGTAGAACTGACGGCGGCGGTAGCGCTGAAACTCCTGATGCTGGCTGTTTAGCTGTTGCCAAGCTTCCCATTCCCGTTCGGCCAGCTCCAGCTCTTGCGAGGTGATCCCCAGCTCCGCAGCCATTTCTTGCAGTTGAGGACGGGTAAACTCGCCCAGACGCGGTTGGCGGGCAATGGCCCGTTGTAGGATCTGTTGCACGTCTTCTTGGCTATACCGGGATCCCGACATTTGGCCCACACACAACTTCATAATCCTTAGTTTAAGCCAGCTGGATCTTGCAGCTCATTAAGCTCCTCATTCTCTGGGATCCCAACCGTTAGACTAAACAGTGAGCCTGTGCTGATTCTCTGTGCTGATCACCCATGACCTGCTCGTTTTGCCGTTAGGGCTATGACCTCCACCCGCTCTAGACCGATTCCTCACCAGAGCCGTCAGAGTCGTACTTCCCTACTGAGCGATCTGTTGGAGGTTTTGCCACACCTACGCCCACAACTGTATTTCAAATCTTCCCTGGTCGCCCTTAGCCATGCCATCGAGGATCAGGTGTTACAAGGGCAGGGATCCCCGTGGGTCTTCGCCAACTTTCAAAAGGAACGCTACTACCGCCAGGAGGCCCGCCGTTACCGTCGCATCAGCGCAGTGGCCCAGGATGTCTTTGTGTTGGCAACCCCGGAAACGGACTTTGCTCAAACGGATCTGCCCTACCACACCATCCCTCTGGATCCGGCGGATCCCTTGGCTCAAGAGTGGCATGTGATTGTGATTGATGCCAGTTACGCCACCTGCTTGGTTTGTCGGGAACGGGCGCGGGTGAAGCGCAACTCATCCTGGGGGGGCAGCGATATGGATACAGCCCGGCAATTTGATGGGATTTGGTCTTTCGATCGCCTCACAACCACACAGGCAGCTTTGGCTCTGCTGCCTAAAATCCTCGGCTATCGACCGGATTTGACCCCTCGCATTGAGCCAATTCGCCAGTACCTAGAGGGATCCCTGGCGGACAGCACCAGCCAACTCAACCCCGGCCCTTTCACAGAACGATTGATTACCTACCTCCAGGCGGGGCAATACAAACTGCAGCGCACCTACCGCACCATTCAGGCCCAAGAGCGCAAAGAGCACCTGATCAACCGTATCAGCAGTGCCATTCGGCAGTCTTTGGATCCCAGTGACATTCTCGCCATTGCCGTGCAGGAGTTGGGGCAGGTGGCAGAAGTGGGGCGGTGTTTAATCTACCGCTACGACGGCCAAGCCCCTGAGGTTCGGATCGAGCAGGAGTATCGCACGCTCACGATGGGCAGCCTGAAGGGATCCCTCTGGCCCATTCAAATCAACCCCTTTTTGCGGGAGGCGATTCAGTCGGGGCAGCTGGTATGTTGCGAAGACAGCGAGAACCATCAGCATCTGGGTCGGATGCCGGAGCTGTGGCGTAGTGCCAAAATTCGCGCTTGGGTGGCCATGCCGATCCTCTACCAAGGACGGCTGCTGGGCATCCTAGAGCTGCACCATGAGCAACCCCATCGTTGGCAATCGGCCACCCTGGAACTGGCCGAAGCCATCGCCAACCAAGTGGGGGTCGCCCTGCTGCAGGCAGAAGCCTATCAACACCTGGAGGAACTCAACCAACAACTGGAAGCCCTGGATCAGGCTAAATCAGAGCTGATTGCCGTCACGGGGCACGAACTACGCACCCCCCTGTCCACCATCCAGGTTTGCCTAGAGTCTTTGGCCAGCGACCCGGATATGCCCTTGGAGATGCGACAGGAAATGTTGAACACTGCCCTGCAAGATGCCAGTCGGCTACGGGAATTGGTGCAGGATTTTCTCACCCTCTCTAAGCTGGAAAGTGGTCGTATCCGTTGGCACATTGAACCCCTATCAGCCCAAGAATGTGTGGATTTGGCCCTGAGCAACATCAAGGCGCGGCGTCGGCATGAGGCGTTACCCGCCATTGAGCAAGTGATGCCCAAGCGGTTACCCATGGTGCGTGCGGATGGGGAATGGCTGGTGGAGGTGTTGCGCAAGTTACTGGACAATGCCTGCAAATTTACCCCTGCCAGTGGACAAATCTGGATCCGAGTCGAGGTGGTAGAAGCCGCTGTTGGATCTGTAGGGATGGTGAAGTTCACCGTCGCTGATAGCGGGCGGGGCATTGAGCCGGATCGGTTGCAGGCCATCTTCGACCGGTTTTACCAGGCGGAGGGATCCCTGCGGCGTTCGGTGGGGGGGACGGGCCTGGGGTTAGCCATTTGCCGATTGATCATCGAAGCCATGGGGGGGCGGATTTGGGCGGAATCTGCCGGACTGGATCAGGGTAGTGCTTTCCATTTCACCTTGCCGATGGTTCATCCACAAACCCAAGGGAAACTCTCGATTGCCGCTTGATTCAAAATCTGTGAGTCCTAGAGGGTATGAGCTGGCTCAACTGTTTTTGAGCTTAATTGCTTAATTTTAATTATTGAATTATTGTCAGATATAGTCGAAAACTATCGGCTTAGGGGCCACCAGTTCACCTTGCCACGGGTGATGCCGTAGATCTCATCCAGTTGTTCCAAATCTTGAATCGAGAGGCCATCCCCACCAGCTTCTGGATGCAGTTGAATCACCCCAACTTGGCTCATGCCCTTGAGCACTTGTTCCACAGTGCGGGGGTTGAGCTGGCTGGCCCGGGCGATGATATCAATGGGGAGGTCGAAGGTAAAAGTACCGGCAGAATCCGGTTGGCTGCCTAGTGCTTGTTCTTGATAAACCAGGGCTTTGAGCACAGTGGCCACGGCCTGTGGTGGATAGGCACTGCAATTGAGCAGATGATATTGAAACTTTTCCCGCAACTCAAAGAGGCGTTTGTAGCGATGCTGGAGGTTTTCGTGGTTGCGGTACAACTCTTGAAAGGCCTCTAGAGAAATGCGCAAAACGGTGGTGGTTTTGTAGGCTTCCACCAAGCTGGGAAAGGCATAATCCAGGAGGCCGTAGCTAAAGGGCAAATTGCGCATGCCCAAGCAACTGCCGGGGTAATTGATGCCAATAACCCGATCCAGTGGGCTACTGCGAATGATGATCGGCCCGCCGGCAAGCACAACGTAGAGGTTCTGTAGCGATTTTTCCGGCTGGAAAGCAGTAAAAAGAGACTGGCTGGCGTAGAACTTCTCAATTTGATTGACTTCGACCTTCAGCTCCCCGGCCAGAGCAACGGGATCCCAGCCGCGAAACAAGTAGGAGTTCTCCACCAAGCTCTGTAACACCTGTGAGAGGGGGCCTGTGGAGCTGTCAGGGATGCGCGTACTGGGCATGATACCAGATGTACAGGAGGCTGAGGGCATCTCTGGCAACAGGCTAACATCCTCATTTCTTGGGCACAATGCCAGTTGAATCGCTGGGTAGCGAGTTCAAAATCGTCCTAAGATGCCCTGCCGGCAAAGATGTCCTGATAGAGAGAAAGACCCTCAGCACAAACAGCCATTGGTTAGGTTTGCGGTTCAGTCCCCACCTCTGCCGGGGGCAACTCTATCTCACCGCTGATCACTCGGTAAATCAGGGATCCCAGTAATGCCCCGAGAATGGGAGCCACCCAGAACAACCACAGTTGCGCCACTGCCCAATCGCCGACAAACAGGGCTACCCCCGTACTGCAGGCCGGATTCACAGAAGTATTGGCGACGGGGATGTTGATCAGGTGAATCAAGGTCATCAATCTTTTTGGGAAGCTCTTTTTTCTGAGGGAGGTTACAAGGGAGCTGTGGTTGCGGCAGTCCCTGGTTTTCAGCCGTCTTGAGGCAAACAATATGGCAAAGTGAAGGGGGAGCATTCAAGACTTGGCCATGCCTGCACCGCTTTTGGCCCTCCTTGCTGGGGTCGGTGGCTACTTCCTCGGCTCAATCCCGACGGGGTATTGGGTGGGGCGTTGGTGGGGGGGCATCGACATCCGCACCCAGGGATCCGGCTCTACGGGGGCGACGAATGTGTTGCGCACCTTGGGGAAAGGGCCGGCGCTGCTGGTGTTGCTGGTGGATGCGTTTAAGGGAGCCGCCGCCGTTGGATTGGGAGGGGCGTTGGGATCCCCGTGGTGGGTGGTGTTGGCCGCTTTCCTGGCGATCATCGGCCATAGCCGCTCCTGTTGGCTGGGCTTTAAGGGGGGCAAATCGGTGGCCACTAGCTTGGGCATTTTGTTGGCGATGGCTTGGCCGGTGGCACTGGCAATTTTTGGAGTGTGGCTGCTGGGGATTGCCCTCACCCGCATCGTTTCCTTCAGCTCCATTTTGGCGGCAGTGGCGGCTCCTGTATTGATGTGGAGTACAGATCAGCCCTTGCCCTACCTGTTGTTTGCTCTGGCGGGAGGAGTTTACGTAGTTGCCACCCACCGGCGCAATATTGAACGGTTGCTGGCGGGATCCGAACCGCGCATCGGCCAAAAATGGGTTCAATCTCCCTGACCTGGAGAGAGTCGAACGGATGAAATGCATGGATGGGCAAACCACCACAGAGGTTTTTGTGTACGGATCCCTGCTGCGGGGTGGCCAGTACCACAGCTTGATGAGTGGGGCAGAATTTTTGCGGGAAGACAGCCTAAGAGGAATCGATCTCTACGATCTCGGCCCTTACCCGATGGCCATTCCCGGACAAAACCGACTTTACGGCGAGTGTTACCGGATCCCATTGGGGTTGTTGTCCCGGTTGGATGAACTGGAGGAGCATCCCCATGTCTACGAACGGCAGTGGCTGTGTCTGGACAGTGGCAACTTTGCCTGGATTTACTTGGGCCGACCGGAGCAGGTGCAGGGTTGTGTGCTGATTCCCGATGGCCGCTGGAGGAAACTGGCCTAAGCAAAACCCTCCAGAACAGTACACTTGTGGCATCCCTCTGCCTCATTTCTGCCTCGCCATGTCTGAGCCTTCTTCGTGCGCCAGTTTGCTCTACCACGAGTTCACCAAATATTCCCCAGAAGGACTAGCCCGTAACACTCGCCAACTGGATTGGAGTCGTCAGCCACAACCCTACAAAGACTATCCCGCAGGGGTGGGCACAACCCTGGCTCTACGGACCCATTTGCAACAGGGTGGGCCAGAGCCGGAATCCCAGCCCTGATTGACTGACAAAAGCTGCTTACAGATAGCTGGGTGCCTTGCTGTGCGGTAGTTTTGGAGATTGAAGAGATGAAGGGGGAGCCAGCGTTCTAAGCTTAGATACCACTCAAAACCGTGAAC
>NZ_JAFIRA010000058.1 GCF_022848905.1 Thermostichus vulcanus str. 'Rupite' | reverse complement strand
ATTGAGATGCGGCAGACCCTGCCCGGGGGGAGCAGCCACCCAAGGCTGTAAATCCTGGGCCAAGCGTTCCACCAAAGCCACAGAGCGATGCTGACCACCCGTACAGCCGATGGCAAGGGTCAGGTGCGGACGACGTTCTGCTTGGTAATGGGGCCAAAACGCCTGAATCAGGGAGAAAATGTGCGCATAGGTGGATTGGGTAACGGGATCCGCGAAGAGAAACTCCTGCAATCGGGGATCCTGCCCGGTGAGGCGGCGCAGATGGGGCTGAAAAAAGGGATTGGGCAAAAACCGCACATCAAACATCAGGTTGGCATCCGGGGGAACGCCGTACTTAAAGCCGAAGCTGATCAAGCTTAGGTTGAGGGGTTGGGGGATCCCTTGAATCAGGGCTTCCAATTGTTGCCGTAGCTGCTGGCTGTTCAGATCCGACGTATCCAGCAGGTGGGTACACCGCTCTCGGGCCGGACGTAGGGCTAGCCGTTCTAGTTCGATCGCCTCCAAAAGTCCGCGGGCGGTGGATTGCTGGGGATGAGGACGCCGGTGGGCACTGAGGCGGTTGAGCAGCACCTGGGGGCTGGCCTCCAAAAATAAGAGGGGGATCCCTTGGGCTTGCAACCACGCATCCAGGGCGGGTAACTGCTCTAGGTAGTGGGACTGCCGCAGGTTCAAACTGATGGCTAAGGCAGAGTGATGGGGGCGCATCGCCTCGATCAAAGGAATAACCTGGGCGGGCGGGATCCCTTCTAGGCCCATGTAGCCCAACTGTTCCAACTGCTGAATAGCTAGGGTTTTGCCTGACCCCGTCAATCCTGCAATCGCCAGAATCGGTGTTGCTGCTTGCATGGATCCCATTCTAGGGCTAGGCGGAGCGCTCGGGTGAGGGATCCCATAGGTCTTCAGGAGGTTAGGTTAGCTAGGTCAACTGAGGGGAAACTTGGGTTTTCGTCTTGCTGCGCGCTGGCTGAAGCAGGGCAGCAGTAGGACAAAGATCCGCCAGAAAACATTGCTCACACAGAGGCTTACGGGCATCACAGATCGCCCGCCCGTGATCGATCAACCGAATCGACCAGTTTTCCCAATCCGCCTGTGGCAACAACTGCATCAGATCCTTTTCAATCCGCACAGGATCCTCATGCTCCGTCAGGCCCAGGCGGCGGCTGAGGCGCTTGACATGGGTATCGACCGTCACCCCAGCATGGATACCAAAGGCATGGGCCAACACCACATTGGCGGTTTTCCGGGCCACCCCCGGTAGGGTGAGCAGTTCCGGCATCGTGCGCGGCAGCTCACCGCCAAAATCCGTCAGGATCTTCTGGCAAGCCCCTTGAATGTGTTTGGCTTTGTTGCGGTAAAAACCAGTGGAGTGGATCAAAGACTCGATCTCCTCCCGTGGGGCCGTTGCTAGGGCCTGGGCATCAGGAAACCGCCGAAACAATTCCGGTGTGACGCGGTTCACCCGCTCATCCGTACATTGGGCGGAGAGGATAGTAGCCACCAACAGTTGTAGCGGTGTTTCGTACCGGAGGGCACAGGTGGAGTCGGGATAGTGCCGCTTCAGCCGGGTCAAAATCTCCACAGCCCGTTGGCGCAGGGTGCGTTTGCTCGCCATGGTGCAGCCACTTAGCCCGATCCGGTGACGATGGCGATCGTGTCTTTGAAGATCAGCACCACCCCCAAGCCCAGCAGGAGAACCAAGCCGGTTTGCATCACCCGGTCTTCCAAGTGCTTGGGCAGGCGCTTACCCCGGATCCCTTCCAGGATTAAAAAGGCGATATGCCCCCCATCCAAAGCCGGCAAGGGCAAGAGGTTGAGAATGGCCAGGTTAATGCTGATCAAAGCGGTGAAATTAAACAAGCTGGCGGCATCGTCGCGGGCCAAATCGGCACCAATCTTGACAATGCCGACAGGGCCGGACACTTGAGTGGCCGTACTCTGGAAGTTTTGCAGCAGCTGGCGCAAGCCGTTCACGTTCAGCATCACCACCCGCTGGTAAGCATTGCCTGCCTCGGAGAAAATTTCACCCAAGCTTTCGGCAGGGCGCAGGGCTGTTTCCTGATTGGGAGATAGGCTTACCCCGATCACTACAGAGTCCTCGCGGGCTTGGGGGATCACCGTCAGTTGCACGGTATCCCCTTCCCCTCGCTGAACTTCCAGGAGGATGGGCTGGTTTTCGCTGCTGCGGATCAACTCCTGAAAATTGTTCAGGGCCGAGAGAGCCGCCGTTTCATCCGCCACGGTAGTGTAGTCTTGATCGGCAGCCCGCAGCACCACATCTCCCGCCTGTAGGCCCGCCACCTGCGCCGGACTCTCGGGCATCACCTGCGGGATGAGAATGCCGGGATGGATGCGAGCCACCGAAGGGATCCCCATCGAGGCAAACATCAACACCAACACCAGGTAGGCGAAGACCAAATTGGCCATCACCCCCGCCACCATCACCACCAGGCGATCCAGAACAGGGCGATTTTTTAGCAGATCGGGATCATGTTTGGGATAAGGACAATCCTCATCTTCATCAGGAAAACCGACAAAACCCCCCAGCGGCAGGGCACGAATCGCGTACTCCGTTTCCTTGCCCTGGTAGCGCCAGAGAACCGGCCCAAAACCGAGGGAAAAACGATTCACATGGATCCCTTGTAGCTTGGCTGCCGCAAAGTGGCCCGCCTCATGCACCAGGATCAGGAGGGCAAGAATGGCAATGGAGATGAGGATAAACATAGGGTAGAGGTGAGAATCCAGGAACACATCGGTCTGAAGGCCAAGAGAATGGGCAGCCTCAGAACACCTGTTCCACCTCTAAAATGTCGGGAATGCTCTCCCGCAATTTCCGTTCAATGCCCATTTTTAAGGTCATGGTGGAGCTGGGGCAGGCACCACAAGCCCCTTGCAGGCGCAGTTTCACCACCGGGCCGTCGATTTCCACCAATTCCACGTTGCCCCCGTCGGCCATCAGGTAAGGACGCAGCTCATCCAGCACTTTTTCGATGTTGGCGGGATTCAGTTCCAATGCTTGTGCCATATTGCCTTCATCCTTGTTCAGATTTTGATTGTAGCGATTTCTCCACAGACTGCTCAAGCGAGGGTGGGATCGCTATTATTCAGCATAGTCTGCTTCTTCCTTGGGTCTGTTTGCCAGCCTCACGGGATCCCTCGAACACAAGTGACTAGAATAAGAAGCAGATTTGCCCATTGCTAGCAGCATCCCAAGCACATTCTGAGCAGGGCCGCCTTCTTCGCTATGCTAGACGCCTTACTGATCACGATTTTTATGTTGGCCGGGGCTGGCCTCGGGTTTTATGGTCTGGATCTGCTCCCTCCCGCCGTTACTCAGGGAGCGAATATCGAGGGGGCCCGTATTGTCACTAGCGGCTTTGGGGTCTTGGCCGGTCTGGTACTGGGATCCATCGTGCGCTGGAGTTATCGACGCTTTGAGGCCAATGTGCGCTCGCTGCCGCCGGATGTGTTGATTACCCGCTCGGTGGGGTTGGTGATTGGGTTGGTGATTGCCAATTTGGCCATGGCACCCGTCTATTTGTTGCCTTTGCCGCAGGAGCTCAACAACTTTATTGAGCCGCTGGCATCGGTATTTTTCAGTTTGGCTTTTGCCTATTTGGGGGTGAGTCTGGCGGATACCCACGGCCCCTCGCTATTGCGGCTGTTCAACCCCAACTATGCCCTGCAGGCAGCCCTTTGGGCGGAGGGCAATGTGGTGGCCGCCAGTGCCAAGGTTTTGGATACCAGCTCGATCATCGATGGTCGCTTGGCCCAGTTGATTGAGACCGGATTTCTGGAGGGCACGCTGGTGGTGCCCAGGTTTGTCCTGGCGGAATTGCAAACCATCGCCGACAAAGCCGATGCCCAAAAAAGGGAGCGCGGACGGAAAGGTCTGGATACCCTACAGGCGCTGCGGCAAGCCTATCCAGAACGCTTTGTGATTCACGAAACCGATTATCCCGATTTGGCTACCGTAGACGACAAGCTGATACGCCTCACCCAAACGGTAGGGGGTACCTTACTCACCACCGATTTCAACCTGAAAAAGGTGGCCATGGTGCAGGACGTGAAGGTGCTGAATGTCAACGAGCTGGCGGAAGCCCTGCGGCCCCTCTATATTGCCGGCGACAGCCTCGACATCAAGATCACCCGGGAGGGGAAAGAACCGGGACAAGGGGTGGGCTACCTGGATGACGGCACAATGGTGGTGGTGGAAGAGGGGCAGCGTTCTCTGGGCAAAACTCGCTCTGTGGTGGTCACCAGTGCCATTCAAACCTCAGCGGGCCGGATGATCTTTGCCCGTCTTAACTCTGCAGGTACCGCTGCCAGCTCTCCCCCTTCTGTGAAAGCCTGAGGCTTTGGCGTATGGTGGCCTCCTCTCGCCTGAGCGTTCTGCGGCCCGATCCGCTGTTCTATACCCAGGATCGGCAGAAGCGGTTCTGGAGTTTTTACTGGGAAGATGCGGAAAAGTATGCCATCCACCCGCAGCAGATCCTCTCCGGGCAACAACCTTGGGAGCTGGCCAATGCTGGCGAGTATGAAGCTAAGGTCAGTCAGGTGTTTGAACAGGGGGATCCCTTGCAATGTCAGTGTCAGGTGCTCTCCCCCCGCTACAAGCTGCACCTTCACCTTTCTCTAAATCCTGTGCGGGATATGGAAGGGGAGGTGATTGCCATCTCAGTGGTGGGCAAGTTGCTGGGGGCGACTCCCTTTTCGTTGACAGGACGCGCTAGTCTTCCCACTAGCCCTCTGAACCCTGTGGCTGCCGACCCGGTGCAGGGGATCACGACGCAGCTGATGCGCAACATCCGTCATTCGTTGGACATTCGCCAATTGTGTCAGCAGACGGTGGATCAACTGGGGCAATTGTTTGGGGTAGATCGCTGCTTGATGGCCCTTTACGAAGTGGGACATGATTCTTTGACTATTGCAGCAGAGTATCGCCAACACCCTGAAGCGGGATCCCTGCTCAACCAAACGCTGCGGCTGGCGGATTACCCCCATCTATTGCAAGCCCTCAAACAAGAGGAACCGGTCGAGGCGGGCCGCAACCTCGTGATTGCCATGTCCTACCAGGGCTATGCCAACAGCCTGCTGTGGTTGGAGATGCTCAACCCGGAGGTGGATCCCATCTGGCAGTCGGGCCACATTCAAGTGCTGCAAAGCATTTCTACCTACTTGGGTACCGCCATTGCCCACGCCATTCTGTTGGATCAAAGCCGCCAACTGGCCACCCGTCTGCAACTGGCCAACCAAACCCTGCGCCAAAAAAACAAAGAGCTGGAATATGCCCGTGCTCAAGCGGAATCCGCCAACCAACTGAAGAGCCAATTTTTGGCCAATACCTCCCACGAGTTGCGAACCCCCCTAAACGGCATCATTGGCTTCATCAAGCTGGTGCTGGACGGGATTGCCGAAAACCGGGAAGAGGAACTGGACTTTTTGCGAGAGGCCTATCGCTCCGCCCTGCACCTGTTGGCCCTGATCAACGATGTCCTGGATATCGCCAAGATCGAGGCAGGCAAAATGCAACTGGAGTCGCAACCCTGTGATCTGGAAACCCTCTTTAAGGATGTGGAAGCCAAGACCAGTTTGCAAGCGAGCCAAAAGGGCTTAAAACTGAGCTTTCATCTGCCCAACACCCCCGATCAAATTCTGCTGTTGGGGGACTACCAACGCCTGTTGCAGGTGCTGCTGAATTTGGTGGGTAATGCCATTAAGTTCACCCCAGCCGGCTCAGTAACAGTACGGGCTGATATCATTCCTGGCAACCCCTTTCGCGCTCGCATTCGCGTGATCGATACTGGCATTGGCGTGTCGTTGGAGAAGCAGCAGCGGCTGTTTCAAGCGTTTAGCCAAGTGGATGGCTCCACCACCCGCCAATACGGGGGTACAGGGTTGGGGCTGGCGATCAGCCAACGGCTGGTGGAGGCGATGGAAGGGGAGATGAACTTCTACAGTTTGGGAGAAGGGTTGGGATCCACCGTCACCTTCACGGTGCCCCTCTACCGCAAACCAATCCTGGGTGGGGAAGAGGGTCAACCCACTGCTGCTCTGCCTGTTCGTCAACCCATGGCAGGTGAACCCGTGCCAGAAGAGCAACCCGAGGAACGGGAAGATACGGATCCCACCTTGGTGCCCTTCCCCAATTCGCCCAAGCGGCGATAAGATCCCATGCCCTACCCCCGTAAACGGTTTGGCCAACACTGGCTCAAAGATATCTCTGTTCACGAGGCAATCCTACGGGCTGCCAATTTGGATCAGGCCCAAGCGGGTGGGGATCCCCTCTGGGTGCTGGAGATCGGCCCCGGTACGGGGCAGTTAACCCAACGGCTATTGGCCCGAGGAGTCGAGGTTCTGGCGGTGGAGATCGACCGGGATCTCTGTCGGTTGCTCCAAAAACGCTTTGCCGACCAGCCTCGCTTCCATCTGGTGGAGGGGGATTTTCTGCGTCTGCCCTTGCCCCAAGAACCTCGTCTTTTGGTGGCCAATATTCCCTACAACATCACCAGCCCGATTTTGGGGAAGGTACTGGGATCCCCGGCCCACCCCGTGCAGCAATTTGAGCGTATGGTTCTGCTGGTGCAAAAGGAGCTGGCGGAGCGTCTTCAGGCTACCCCTGGTAGCAAAGCCTATGGAGCCATGAGCGTGCGAACCCGCTACCTGGCCGAGTGTGAACTGGTTTGCACCGTGCCCCGCAGCGCTTTTAAGCCCTCACCGAAGGTGGAATCCGCTGTTATTCGTCTCAGCCCCCGGCCTGCCCCTGTGCCCGCCCGGGATCCCCGCTGGTTTAACCAGTTGATTCAGCGGGGGTTTTCCACCCGCCGCAAGAAACTTCTCAATGCGTTGCAGGGGTTGGTGGATCGGAAGCGTTTGTCGGCAGCCTTGACACAGCTTAACCTCAACCCCGATGCCCGGGCGGAAGAGTTGGATCTGCCGGACTGGCTGGCCTTGAGCGATTTGTTGCTGGATGAAGTGGAAAGGACAGCCCCTGCGCACCGTCAGGAGGAAGAACCGCGCTAGGGTGAGAAAGGTGACCCACAGGAGGGCGCACCGAGGATTCCGTCTGGATTCAGTTTTTTTCCCAGGAACAGAGCTATGCAGGGCAAACAGATCTTGCTGACCGGAGGTACAGGTGGGTTGGGATTGGGGGTAACCCCGGTGGTGCTGGCCACAGGCGCAGAACTGACCTTGCCCTATCGCAAAGAAAAGGATCTGCTGGCTCTGCGAGAAACCTTACCGGCCAATGCCTTGGAGCGGATTCGCTTTGTGCAAGTGGATCTACTGGATGAAACCGCAATTGCGCAGATGATCGACAGTATGCGGCGGGTGGATGGGTTAATCCATTTGGTGGGGGGCTTTGCTATGGGGCCAACCCATGAGTACAGGTTGGAGGATTGGCGCAAAGATTTTGATCTCAACCTCACCACCACCTTCTTGGTCTGTAAGCACAGCCTGCGGAAAATGTGGCAGCAGGGTTATGGGCGGATCGTGACGGTGGGATCCCGGGGAGCGGTGGAGCCAGGCCCACAATTGGCCGCCTACTGTGCCTCTAAAGCCGGGGTGGTTGCCCTGACCCGCAGCATTGCTGCCGAAACCAAGGGTACGGATATCACAGCCAATGTTGTGCTGCCCAGTATCATCGATACCCCGGCCAATCGAGCCGCCATGGGATCCGAACAGGCCGAACTGTGGGTCAAGCCGGAATCGCTTGGGCAAGTGCTAGCCTTTTTGGTTTCTGAAGCCGCACGAGATCTGCGGGGTGCAGTGATCCCGGTGTATGGGAATGTTTAATTTGATTTGAGAAGTAGGGATCCCTTACGGCTGTATCTCAAAAACTAGGAGAATCAATCCCTTGGACGAGGGGAGCAGAGAATCAAATCAGAATCAAATCAACTGGAGGGAACCCTAACTGCCTATAGAGATTGCAGAGATTTTTACAGGGATCCTTCGTGCTGTCCCAATCCACAACCCTAGGGGGTGTCCCGATAACGGCGGCTGATCCCCTGCGCCAACAGCACAAACAGAACCAGGGATCCCTGAATCACCCCTGCCAAAGAAGATTCCAACTGTAACGAGAGGGGCAGTTGCAGACTACCGATATTAAGGCTGCTGAAGAAAAAAGCAATCGGCAAAATCAGCAGCGGGTTAAACCCTGCCAACATCACCACCAGCAAAGCCAAAAAACCCAAGTTACTGGAAATATTCGGGATGAGGCGATGGAACAGAGCCAAAACCTGCAAAGCCCCCGCCAGTCCCGCCAAGCCCCCACAGCAACCGAAGGCCATCATGAGCCGCTGCGTTGAAGGGATCCCCAACCGGAAGGCTGCCAAAGGATTTTTCCCTACCGCCCGCAACTGCAAGCCAAAACGGGTATTGCGCACCACCATCACCGTCAGGCCCAAGGCCAACAGCGCCAGCAGCAAGGCCACCGGACTGGCTTCCGAACGGCCCCAAGTGGGCAACCACAAGCTGGGATCCAACAATTCCGTCCCACTCATGGAGGCCACCCCCGGTCGTTTCCAAGGGCCAAAAATGAGGTATAGCACCCAACCCTGAGCGACGAAGTTCAGTCCTAGACCCGCGAAGATCTCGTTCACCCGCCCAAAGACATTCAGGATCCCAGCCAGCCAGCCCCAGCCCGCTCCCCCCAGGATCCCTGATACGAGCGCCAAAGTGATGGCCAGAGGCGGTGGCAGATGGCCATCGTCCAACCGCAACAGGAAGGTCGCCGCAATCGCGCCGACGGTAATCTGCCCTTCAATCCCCAGGTTGTAGAGGCCAGCAATGAAGGTAAACACCAGCCCACAGCAGCAGAGGGTCAGGGGGGCCAAGGTGGCCAAAACCCGGCCAAACTGAGCTTCTGTGCCAAACGCCCCACTCCACATACTCCGGGCCACCTGCAGCGGTGAGGCCCCCACCAGCAAGATCACCACCGCCACAAACAGCAGCGCCGCTAGCAAAGCGAGTCCTTGAAGGATCCAGGTGCGTTGGATAGATGACATTGAGATGGACATGCGATTCCTCTTTCCCCTCTAGGGATCCCCAATCGACTGTTCTGAGGGCACGACTGGCTGAGTGGGTGGATCTTCAGGCGAATCCAGAAGAGTAGAGCCAAGACGGCGCATCAGTTGCCATCCCTCCACCTCCGCCAAGAGTTGTAACCCCAAAGAGGTCAGCTCTACCTGTTCGGCTTGCACCGGTGATACCCAAAGGTGGGATCCATACTCCCCCTGCACCAAAGCCTGATCATCCACCCAAACGCCCGGATTAGGCGTATAGAAGGCAACTGCTTGAGCCTGACAAACATCCGGTAAGCCGCTACGCCCGATATCCACCACCGTCTCTTGGGATCCGGGTAGCATCTGTTCCCAGTCCATTTGGGCCAAAGCGGGGTTGAAATTGCCGAAATCGGGCCGCAGAACAATGGTGCCCAGGGTGAGGATCCCGGCGGACAACAGGGCTCCCATCCACAACCCACTTGCGTAGTGCAGCACCCGCCGCCAACTCCAGATCACCGGCAAGAGAGTATACAAAAGGCCAATCCCCAGCAACGGCCACCCGTGGGGTTGCAAGAGCGCCACCTCCGCCACTTCCAGGATCACCGCCATCCCCAGTCCCAGCAGCAACAGACCCACCGCCGCCAGCCCCCAAGAGAGGATCCCGGCCAAACGCGGCTGCTCTCGCATCTGTAGGGCTTGGTCTAGGGTTACCCCCGCCAAGAGCGCCAACCAGGGGTAGAGCTGCACCGTGTAGTAGGGGGTTTTGGTGGGGTAAATCTGCAGCAACAGCAACAGCAGCAGCGGGAAAGACCAAATCAGCAGCGTGGATCCCGGTTTCTGCCGCACCAGCAAAGCTCCACCTACCAGAGCCAACACCGTCCAAGGAAAGCCATGGGCGGGAATATGCCAGAAGTAGTACAAGCCAGTGGCATCGGCATGAAAGGGTTCGGCTCCCAAATCCCGCACTTTGCCCACCAAAGTGGTGAGGGCTTCCGAGCCATACACTTGCCAAGCCAAGCCCAACCACAGCCCAAACACCCCCACCCCCAGCAATGACGCCAGCCAAAACTGCGCCGCCCCCAGCCAATGACGCCGTTGCTGCACCAAGTAGGGAATCAGGGCTGCCCCTGACAACAGGATCATGGCGCTTTTCATCAGCAGTCCCAAGCCAAAAGCCAGTCCCGTCAGCCAAAACCAGGCTTTGTGGCCCCGCAAGCCGTTCACCAAGGCCAAAATCCCAACCAGCTCCAGACAGGTGAGGGGCACATCCTGACCGACCAGCCGCCCCTGCTGCACCCAGAGGTAACACAAGGGCAGAGCCACCATACCCAACACTGCGGCCCGTACCGGCAGAAAAAAGCGTCCAATCCAGCCAATCAAAGGAATCGAGAGCAACGCAGAGAGGATCCCCGGCAGCCGCGCCGCCCATTCGTTTACCCCGTGCAGGGCAAAGCTGAGGGCCACGCTCCAGGTTAAGAGGGGGGGTTTCTCAAAAAAGGGTTCTCCCAAGAATGTCGGCCCCAGCCAATGCCCCTCCCGCAACAGCTCACGGGCCATCTGGGCATAAAAACTTTCGTCACAGCCATCCAAACTTGGCTCTGCCCCCGATAGCAAAAACAGGGGTGTGGCCAAACCCATGATCAACAGGCTCAAGCCCAAAAACGGCAGCAAATGGGGATCCCGACGGAACTGCATGAAATCGCTAGATCCCGGCGAGTAACCCATCCCCAAGCGGGAAAGAGTACCAAGACCGCCTGGGTTCTGAATTGGATTCTTAAAATGGCGCATGGGACAACCCATCTGGAACGGCAACGAGCAGTGGCACTACACCTTCCCCACTCTAGGCCCTAGACTTTTAGCCCTTGAAGTTGGCGCTACGGAGGCTCTAGGGATCCCTGCCCGCTAGGATACAGTGGCTCCTGTCCAGCATTCATCTGCGGGGAAAACACCGGGAACCAGCCAAAGAACTGATCGGCATAGGGTTGCAGCGTTGGATCCAGATAGTAGAAATTCTCACCCCGATCCGTAAATTCCCAAAATTCAGCAGTGGTGGATTGCAACTCCTGGCGAATAATTTGCAGGCGCACCAAGGGTTCATGGTGCATATCCAAGTAAATGAGTTTGGCCAGATCCTCACGTCCACAGCTGAGGAAATAAGCGGCCAGACGTACCTGAGTTTTGCGGATCCCGCGCAGTGTGCTTTCCTGTTGCTCGCTTTCTGGATCTTGATCCAACCGGAGCAAGATTTGCAAAATTGCTTCTGTGGTGTTTGAGTGGAGAGCACAGCTCAGTTGCGCCAACAGCCCCAAATCAAAGCCGAAGGTTTCTGAGAGAAAAAAGAGGCCAGCCTTGTAGGCAATCAGGCTGTAGTAGCGAAAGTGCCCCACGATCTCCAAAACCAGAGCATCTTGATGGCTGCGAAGTGCGGCCTCGGCCACCATGCGGTACTGCTTGAGCAGGTTGTAGCCGGTGCGAATATCTTGGGTGTTGATCACCGCTCGCAAATAGGTGTTGAAAAACTTCACCACCCATCTGGCCACCAGCTGGTTTTGCCCTTGCAGAGCGCGGATCCCTAGCTCCCGGCTGTGAATCGCCACCAGTGTACTGACCTGGCGCATGCCGTTCAACCCTTCTGCAAACAGGGTCTGGTACTGCCGCAGGATCTTCAGCTCAACCCAAGATCCCTCCGTTTCAATCTGGCGCAATAGCCCCTCGTCCACCGAGACAAAATCTGGATCCCGTCGCAGAGCCGGGCTGAGTAGAAACCAGGGTTGGGGCAGTTGGTCTTTTCGGGCAGCATAAAACAACCAAAAGGCTTTCAGACTATCCAAGGCATCCAAAAGGATGATCCCTTCCTGCTGACGAATGGCGCTGGTGGCAATGCCTTTAATTTCATCCAGTGCCGAAAGACAACGCTGATGGGCAGCCCAGAATTGAGCTGGTACGGTTTTCTGCCTTGCTGGATCCGGCTGGTGCGGGGAGCACCTGTAGGCTGGAGCAGCCAGGGATCCCAAAACTGCCTGCTGCACCTGTTGTTCAATGCGATGGATAATCGAGGCGGGTTGTAGGAAATGAAAGACAAAGTTGAAGTAGGGGATCAGCACCAAAAACGAAGCCGTACCCAGCAGCAAGTTCAGCCCAATCAGGAAAGCCGGTCGTTCGTAGATGCTCAAGGCCATCGAACTCCACAAACTGACCACATTGGCCAAAATCAGAAAAAAGAAGATGTAGAAGTTCACCTTCTCCCGTAAAAACAGCTCCGTCACCTTCGGAGTAAAGCGATCCGCACTCAGTTGCACCACAATCGCCACGACCGAAAGGGTGAACCCCAGTACCCCCGACAACACCTGGGCCAGCGTCGCCACAAATTCGTGCAGTGCACCCGTATCCTGGATTTGCTCAGCCAGAGCCAGATCCAAGCCCCTCTGCACCAACCACCGCCCCCCCAAGGCCAAAAACAAACCGGCCCCCACCACCCAAGCGCTCCAGGGTAAGGTTCGCGGTGTCCGGCTGAGCAGAGTCTGTCCTGGGGAAAGCTGGGGGGATACAGCGGGGGCGGTGGGCATCTCCTTCACGGGCCGTTCTCCGAAGTGAGGGGGCGCCTTAATACTCGCTCAAGAGCGCCTCCACAAACTCGTAACTGGAAAAGGGGCGCAGATCTTCCAAGCCTTCTCCAGCGCCAATGAAGCGAATTGGTAGGTGCATCTGTTGGGTGATGGCCAGAGCGATCCCTCCTTTGGCGGTGCTATCCAGCTTGGTCAGAATCACCCCACTTAGCTTGGCGGCCTCGGCAAACACCTGGGCTTGCCGCAACCCGTTTTGCCCCTGCGTAGCATCCAGCACCAGCAGCGCTTCTACCGTTGCTTCGGGAGCTTTTTTGTCAATGATGCGGCGAATCTTGGCCAGTTCCTCCATCAGGTTCTTTTTGTTTTGCAGACGGCCTGCCGTATCCACCAGCAATAACTCTGTGCCCCGGGCCTGGGCTGCCATCACTGCATCAAAGACCACCGCTGCCGGATCGGTATTTTGGCCAGGATTGGCGATCACCTCCACACCCGCTCGTTCTCCCCAAACCTTGAGTTGCTCCACGGCAGCAGCCCGAAAGGTATCGGCGGCAGCGATCAGACATTTGTAGCCGGATCCCTGAGCGACGTGGGCGATCTTACCGATGGTGGTGGTTTTGCCCGCCCCATTCACCCCGACGATGAGCCAGACATTCAATCTGTCTCGTTGCGGCGCAAATGTGGGATCCCCGATGGTGAGCATTTGTCGCATTTGCTGTTTGAGGTACTTCACCGCCTCTTCCGGGGGTAGCACCTCCTCGCGCATCCGTTTTTGCAAGGCCTGGATGATCCGCTCAGTTGCATCGATCCCCACATCCGCCTGCAGCAGCACCATCTCGATTTCTTCGATGGCATCCTGATCAATGGGGCCACGTCCCACCAGCGCTTTCAGTTGGTTGATCAGGTTGAGGCGGGTTTTGCCCAGTCCTTGCCGCAGCTTCTGCAGCCAGGAAATTTCTTCAGCAGAGATTTCCTCCGGTCTACGTCCTTGTGCCGCCAAGATCTCCGCAGACCAGCGAAAGCCTTCATCAAAAACAAGTTCTTCTACAGGAGCTTCTGAGGATGCTTCTGGAGGAGAAGAGAGGGTGTCGGCGACAGGTTCCGGCTCAGCGATAGCGCTGGCTTCTAGGGCTTCCAGACGCTCTGCAGCACGCGGGGCCAAATCGAAAAAGGCAGGAGTGGCGACCGGTTGTGCAGGGGCAGATTCTGCAGGTCTCTCCTCCACTACTGGAGTAGCGGGCTGGGATCCCTCCGGTTCTGGGGTAGACACGGGAGTTTCAACAGACGCTGGGGCGGAGGACTCCCTTGGAATTTCTGCGGGGGCAGGGGTTGAGGCCACCTCTGGGGGAGGCGCGGCGACCGGGGCTGCTTGAGAGGCTTCACGGGCTTTTAGGTTGGCATAAGCTGCTTTGGCAAAGGCAAGGTAGTCCTCCGGGGCGGGTTCTGGAGCCGCCGGTTCTGGTTGTTGAGCAGCCTCAGTAGGCTTTTCTGAGCCAGCCTCTGGCTGACTTTGTTCGGTGAAGCGGCGACGAAACCAATCGAAGGCCATAATCCAAAATCCAGCCTGACTACTGCTTTCCAGTTTGGCAGAGAGCGGTGGCGCATCGGGTTGACCGATGGTCTAGGACAGTCTACCTATAGGGATGTGGCTACTAACCGGTTGGATCCCCTAGGCTCCCACCTTCAAGATCTGCTCCACAGTGAGAAGGGATCCCTGGCCCCATTCCTGGAGCAACCCCGACTGAATCGAATCCGTGCCCTGAAGAAGTGGAAACGTCCGCCAGAGCCATCGGCAAAGATCAAAGATCTAGATCCGGTAAAGATCTGGAATTCTGTTCTGTTTATTATCTCCCAATCCACCCCACTGACTGGCGGAACCTAATCCGCCGGAATTCCCTAGCGAAGGCATTCCGTTCGCCAAAAGGGAGGATATTACGGATGGTTACAGGGAGTGGTAGGCTGATCGTAACAGCGGGACGGAGTCCTTAGAGCAGACATTCAAGCAAGCTGGGTTTCGCTACTGGGATCCAGCTTCTCTGGGTGGGATCCCTCTGTTCAATTCTCACACCCGACATCACTGAGCACATCAGGAAGGAGCTGAGCCTCAACAATGGTTACTGCCACCGCTACTGCCACCAACATCGGCTATGTTACTCAGGTCATTGGGCCTGTGATCGATGCCGAGTTCCCCAGCGGCAAACTGCCCGAGATTTACAACGCCCTCAAGGTGGAGGGCACCACTGAAAGCGGCCTAAAGGTTAACGTCACCTTCGAGGTCCAGCAGCTTTTGGGAGATAACCGCGTGCGTGCCGTAGCCATGTCTTCCACCGACGGCTTGGTGCGGGGGATGCAGGTGGTGGATACAGGGGCTCCCATTACTGTGCCGGTTGGGCAACCCACCCTGGGTCGCATCTTCAACGTGTTGGGGGAGCCCGTCGATCAGGGGGATGCCGTACAGGCCCAAGAGTTCTCCCCCATCCACCGGGATGCGCCGGAGTTCGTGAACCTAACCATCAAACCCGAACCCTTTGAAACTGGGATCAAGGTGATCGATCTGCTGGCCCCCTTCAAAAAAGGCGGTAAGGTCGGCCTGTTTGGGGGTGCAGGTGTGGGTAAGACCGTGCTCATCCAGGAGCTGATCCACAACATTGCTGAGGAGCACTCTGGTCTTTCGGTGTTTGCGGGTGTGGGGGAACGCACCCGTGAGGGAAATGACCTCTACAACGAAATGAAAGAATCCGGTGTGCTGGACAAAGTGGCGCTGGTGTATGGCCAAATGAACGAACCCCCTGGTGCCCGGATGCGGGTGGGGCTGACGGCCCTGACCATGGCGGAGTATTTCCGCGACACCAACAAACAAGATGTGCTGCTGTTTATCGACAACATCTTCCGCTTTGTGCAGGCGGGTTCAGAAGTCTCGGCACTGCTGGGTCGGATGCCCTCGGCGGTGGGATATCAGCCCACGTTGGCCACCGAAATGGGCAACCTGCAAGAGCGCATCACCTCCACCAAACAGGGATCCATCACCTCGGTGCAAGCGGTGTATGTGCCCGCCGACGACCTGACGGATCCGGCCCCGGCCACTACCTTTGCCCACCTGGATTCCACCGTGGTACTCTCTCGCAGTTTGGCGGCCAAGGGGATCTATCCGGCGGTGGATCCCCTCGATTCAGCTTCCACCATTCTGCAGGCGGATATTGTTGGGGAAGAGCACTACAACACCGCCCAAGCGGTGAAGCAAACCCTGCAACGCTACAAAGAGCTGCAAGACATTATCGCCATCTTGGGTCTGGATGAGCTCTCGGAAGACGACAAATTGGTGGTGGCACGGGCTCGCCGCATCGAGCGCTTCCTGTCGCAGCCCTTCTTTGTGGCGGAAGTGTTCACTGGATCCCCTGGCAAATACGTGAAATTGGAAGATACCATCAAGGGCTTTCAACGCATTTTGTCTGGGGAATTGGATAGTCTGCCGGAGCAAGCCTTTTACTTGGTCGGCAGCATCGAGGAAGCCATTGAGAAAGCTGAGAAGCTCAAGTCCAAGTCTTAGAAATCTCCCGTCAATAGGTTCTGTTTACACCTTCACCGCAGTGGTGCGGAGCATGACCAAGACGTAGTCCTTACGAAAACCAGCGTAAAGCCCCCGGTTTCTAACCGGGGGATATAAGCGCACAGGCTGAATTGATTCAGCCGTGGTGTGGGTCGTTGATGTATTCCAACACCTTTCCAACCGAATGCCGATAAT
>NZ_JAFIRA010000057.1:1408-16495 GCF_022848905.1 Thermostichus vulcanus str. 'Rupite' | reverse complement strand
GTTCTAACTCTACAAACTCTTGGATTTTGACTCCAGCAAGACCCAATAACTTATCAAGAGGAACCAATGTTCGTCATGGAACTCAGTATCTCATTATACTATCGACACCAAAATGTCAGGAGAGCCTAAGGTTATAATACAAAATTCCTACTGAGGAACTAACCATGAACCTCATCGGAATCATGGTAGAGAAATGTATTGCTCAAATTTTCGAACTGATCGACAACCCCACAGAAGACCCAATTCACTTGGCTGAGAGCGAGGGATATTTCTGTGATACCGTTCTTAGTTTTCCCGACGCATAGCGCTCTCATGCCACTTGCCCAATATCTTGTCCGATAAAGCACTCATCGACACAAAGATCAGGATCCCTAAACTGGTGACCATGATCAAGGCCGCAAACATCCGTGGCACTTGTAAATTAAAGCTGGAAATCAAAATTTGGTACGCGATCCCAGCCCGTTGCCCACCCGTACCGGCGACAAACTCGGCCACCACAGCCCCAATCAAAGACAACCCTCCACTGATGCGCAACCCTCCCATAAAGTAGGGCATCGCACTGGGAAGACGCAGATAAATCAAGGTCTGCCAGCGATTGGCTTTGTAAAGTTGGAACAGGTTCAGCAAATTGTGATCAGCACTGTTCAAGCCAAGGGTGGTATTGGAAATAATCGGGAAAAAGGCGACAATCCAGGCGCAAACCACCATAGCCGCGAAGGTATTATTCCGCAACCAAATAATGATCAGCGGCGCAATCGAGACAATCGGCATCGTCTGCAAAATCACCGCATAGGGAAAGAAGCTGCGCTCAATCCACTTGCTTTGGGTAAACAAAATCGAGATCAAAAGCCCAGAAACTGTGGCACAGAAGAAGGCCACCACCGTAATTTGCAGCGTGATTAACAGGGAGGGGAAAAGCGTTCCCCATTCTTGCACTAGGGTTTGCACCACCAAAATTGGCCCTGGCAACAGGTAGTGGGGAACTCCAGTCACCCGCACGGCTACCTCCCAACCCACCAAGAAGAGGATCCCAACGATGACTGGGGCAATCACGTCCAAGTTGAGCCACCTGCGCAGGTTCAGCCCTGGGGGCGGCATCACGGGAGCACTACCGGCAGAGGTGCTGACAGAGGTGCTGTCCGACTGCTGGGGTCTGAGCTTTTCCCCAACCGTACCGACAAGTTTGGGCAGATCCCCATCCGGCCACTGCAGAGGCAAGCGTTCAGCTAGGCCAACAAGGGATCCCAGCCAGCGCTGCAATCCAGTCAAGATTTGGGTGAAACGGTCAAACATCATCGTCGGGTTTGGAGGTGAAAGGAATTCAAGACAACGGGAAAAAGGGATGAGAACCAGGGATCTGCCGGTTAGCGGGAACGTCCGACGGAGAGGGTGCGCAGGTGGTGATCCTGAGAAGTCCCGTGCATGGCTTCGTGCAAACGGGCCGACACTTCGCGGCAATAGTCGTTGTAGAGGGGGGAGGTGCGAAACTCTTCTGAGCGGGGATAAGGCGCATCAATCGGAATATCAGCTACGACTCGACCAGGCCGGGCCGCCATCACCACCACCCGATTGGAGAGGTAAACCGCCTCATAGATGTTGTGGGTAACAAAAATAACTGTCCACCGTTTTTCCTGCCACAGTTCCAGCAGATCACTGTTCAGCCTGCTGCGGGTGATCTCATCCAAAGCCCCAAATGGCTCATCCATCAACAGCACTTGGGGCTTGGTAACCAGCGCTCGGGCAATGGAAACCCGCATCCGCATCCCACCCGATAATTCCCGTGGAAAACTGCGCTCAAACCCCCGTAAACTCACCAGTTGCAACGCTTCCAACACATCTTGGTCAGCCTTTTGCTTGGGTTCGCCCGCCAGCTTCAGGGGAAGCCGCACATTGTCCATGACGGTTGCCCAGGGCATGAGAGCCGGTTCTTGAAAGACAAAAGCCAGCTTGTGGTTCTCCGTTAGGGATTGCCCCCATTCGATTGAACCTGTGGTCATACCCCCCAAACCCGCGATCAACCGCAGCACCGTACTTTTGCCACAACCGGATGGCCCCACCAAGCTGACAAACTGCCCTGTTTGGATGGTCATGTTCATGTCTTGCAAAGCCACCGTACCATTGGAGTAGACTTTGCTGACATGGCTGAGGGTAATGACAGGAGCGGACATAGCTAACCCTTCCTAAGGCAGAGGACAACGGGATCCCATTCCCAACGGGATGGGGCAACACATTCATCAACACATTCATCGTAGACAGAATAGCCCCCACTGCCGCTTCAGCTTGGTAGGCATGACTACAACTTTTTGCCCTCATCTCAGTCTTTTGGGGAGTTTCTCACGGAAAACTTGCGAGGCACAGATCCTGCCGTTCGGTTATTTCGGTTCCCTTGCGCACAAAGTCTGTTTAGTCTCATCTCCCCATGGGGATCCCATGGGGATCCCTTTTACCAGCCGATCCCCTGGGAATGGGAAGGGTTTGCTCACAGGATGCAACCGTTTCCTCGGCGATTCCGCAGGCGGTAACTTTCGAGGGTGTTGTGGAGCAGCATTGTCACCGTCATTGGCCCTACACCTCCCGGCACAGGCGTAATGGCAGCGGCCACCTCCTTCACCTCTTCGTAGCACACATCACCCACCCATTGGCTGGATCCGTCGGGGGTTAGGATTCGGCCCTGGCTTGACCACCTGAGTGCCTGAATGGATTGGGAGAGCTGGAAACGGGATCCCATGCTTTCCGGGTTTAACCTGATCCGAGCTGTCTTCGCGGTCAGGAATTGACCCCATAGCAGCCAACAGAGCCCAGTGGCATTGAAATTAAATCCCTTTTTGAAAGCCTAAATTAAAATCCCGCCTAATCAAAGCCAACCGCTTCCGTGTAACAACGGAGAGCCTCAAAGTTTAATGAAATATTTTGCTGGAATTAACCCAGCCTTTACCTGAACCTGGCAACCTGTCCTTAAATTGGGCTCAAAGTTCATATTGTTTGCTTTCTATGAAGAGGTGGCAAGTGCAAGACAAACTACAGATGCGCTCCAAGCTTTTGATCGCGGCTTTGGGTGCGGTTTTGGCTAGTTGTGGTAAAGCTTCCGAGAGCTTGGGGCCGAGTTTGGTTCACCTCCCTGCCAGTTCAGATTCCCAAGTTGCAATTTCCCAAGAGCGCCTCACCTTTGATGTGGGGATCAGTACTACGCAAGGGGGGCCGCTCCGAGAACCGGAGTCGGGCAGCAATAGTGACCCCGACCGCCGCCCACCCCAAGGCGGGATCCCGTCAGGTGGTAGTGGGGGTTCGATTGTGCCCCCGCGGTACCTCCGCCTGCCCCGCCGGTTCCTCCTCCAGCTGCGCCTGCCCCGCCGGTTCCTCCTCCAGCTCCGCCAGAACCCAATTTGAATGAGGTGGTGGTGCCGCTTCCAGAGGTTCCAACCTCCGTTGTGGTTGCAGGGGTTGACATTCCAGCTCTACCTGCAAGTGAAATTGACCTTTTGCTGGCCTCTGGAGCAGTGGTTGCTATTTCAGCGAAGTTTGTACCCCTGTTGCTGCTCCTTTTGCCAGGAGTAGGGTTGGTAGCGCTGGCGGCAGCAGGGGTGACGGTAGTGTATATCTACACCGATTCGATTCGGGAACTGAATGTGCAGGCAGCTCGGCAGGGGGTGGAGCTGAATGTGGGGCTAATCACTACCCGCTTGGCGGTTCCGCCGGATGAGCCTTTGTTTCTGCCCTTGCCAGGGTATGAACTCACTGATGAATTCCAAAACGGGATCCCTGTGGCCCGTCCCATCCCGCCTTTGGTTCCTCCTCTACCTGGATTTCCTTTGCTAGAAGCACTTCCCACCTTGCCGGGGACGACTGTACTACCAGCACCCCCTGTGGGATCCTTACCGGCTACAGAGGGAGAAGAGCCAGACATAGACGATTCTTTTTTTGCCACCGATACCAGTGCGCTTGGCAAGGCCAGAGAACAAGCTGTAGCTAATTTAATTGGGGGCACTGTTGCTAATGACCGCAAGTAGATATTCTTGTCCCTATTCATCAGAGGATCCCATCAATTGGAAACCCGATAGTTCTGCCGCCAATTCAATTGCTTGTTTCAGGCTATCGGCACGGGCAACCCCTTTCCCAGCAATATCAAAAGCGGTGCCATGGTCGGGGGAGGTCCGAATAAAAGGCAGGCCAATCGTCATGTTAACCGCCCGGTCAAAAGCCAGCATCTTGATGGGGATCAACCCTTGGTCATGGTAGAGGGCCACATAAGCATCAGCAACAGCAGTGGATCCCGGCCCATACCAAGCCTGAGCGGGAGCCAGCCACATCGTATCCGGTGGGAGCGGCCCCCAGGTGCGTGCTTTGGGGTAAGCCTGGAGCAAGGGGGTCAACCATTGCTGCTCTTCCTCTCCCAGTTGACCCTGTTCGCCCGCATGGGGATTCAGTCCGGCAACCGCTATCACCGGATCCACAATGCCAAAGGTCTGGTGCAGGGATCCCGCCAGCAAGTCCAACTTGGCCTGCAGCAGGTCTGGGGTGAGCATCTCTGGAACTTTGCGCAGAGGAATGTGGGTGGTTGCCAATAGAACCCGCAGTTGCCAGTGGCTGAAGGGGGAACGGGCCACAAACAACATGCCGTAGTGCTCAGAGTGGCTGAGTTGCGCCAAAACTTCCGTTTGACCAGGGAAAGGGTAGCCCGCTTGATGCCAGAGGTATTTGGCAATCGGAGCGGTGACGATCGCTTGAAAACGTCCCAGCAGAGTTTGTTCAATCGCGGTTTTGAGATAGACAAAACTGGCAGCGCCACTGTCAGGATTGCCCCGGCCCAGATCAGAGGGCCGAAGCCGAAAATCCGTGTCACATTCCCAGATGGCAAGATGAGCCGGATCGGCCAGAGGGGTGGAGGTTCTCTGTTTCAGAGCTTGGTAGGTGGCTTCCAACACCTGTCGATTGCCCACCACGGTCACTTGCCCACAGGCTTGCACCTCAGGCTCCGCCAGCGCCTTGAGGATAATTTCCGGGCCAATGCCAAGGGGATCCCCGAGGGTCAGGGCCAGGTTGGGAGGTGGAGCGGCAGGTAACATCGCTGGGGTAGTGACTCTAACAGGCTGGCCAAATCGGCTCCCTCAAGGGTTGCGATGCAAGGAGGGATCCCCAGAGGCTTCAGAGCGACTCAATTCACTCAGATCGTTGAGGCGGCGCAGGATCCCCCATCCTTGTAGGGCTTCCAACAGGGCTTCCCGCACAATGGCTACCGTTTCTTGATCGAGGGCCAAACGTAGATAGTCCACCGCCAAACGGGTTTGCTCAGCATCCAACTGGGGCATCAAACTCTGCAACCGACGAATGCCCACCAGTCGCTTAAATGAATCGGGAGAGGCAATATCGCTCAGATCCCGCTCGAATTGAGACCGTTGCTGCTCCTGGCGGCGATTCAGCCACTCCCAAAACAGCACCGACAGCAACCCCAAAGTGGCCAGTCCTTGCAAAATAGCGCCCGTGGCCAGCCAACGTTGATTGGATTCTGCCCAAATCGAAACGAGGGTATAGGTGCCGAGGGTAGCAGCAGCCCCAGAACCAATGGCTACCAACAGGGAGCGATCTCCGCGACGAAACCAAGCCCGAAGGTCTTGCCAGCGCTGGATCAGATCCCGACTGCGCAACGCATAAAGGCCCAACATCACCAACGAGCCCACTAGCAGAGAAAGACTCAGCCGCCAATGCCAAAAAGCCAACCCCACCAAGGCCAACCCCGAAAGCGCCAAAACCCCCCAGTGACCCTTCGGGCCGCGCAAAGCCGAGACCACCAGCACTGCCACCTGGGATCCCATCTGGGCGGCTCCTTGGTAAACCCGCCGCAGGTAGTCTTGCCAGGATCCCTGACCGGAGGAGGGGGGACGGGAATGATCGTTCACGGATAGTGACTCCCAGAACTCTGTCCTGCTCAGCTATTGAATCCTAGCTTGACAGGATCATTCAGTGATACCCAGGTGACATACTCCCGACGCTATACCTACGGTACGCTACGCGAACATCCTACGGATAGAGCGCGGGCTTCTCAGTGACCCCTGCTACTGCAACGGGCGTTTCCTGAGCTTTATCGTCCTCCGGACGACCCGGAGGGTCATCGTCCTCTGGACGACCCGGAGGGTCATCGTCCTCCGGACGACCCGGAGGGTCATTGACGGGATGCCCCACCGCCAAATACTTGATATTGATTGCCGCATTGTGGTCACGGTCTAGTTCCAGCCCACAATGAGGGCAGGAATGCCACCTATCATGGATTTCTTTTGCAACCTTCTGACCACAACCAGAGCAATTCTGAGTTGTACCGTTGGGATTCACAGCCATCGTCATCAACCCAGCATTTGCAGCTTTGACTGAGAGAATTCGCAGGAATTGACCCCACCCAGCATCATGAGTAGACTTTGCCATGCGTGTTCTGGCAATGCCTTTAACATTCAACTTTTCATGGGCAATATGCTTCCCCTGAGATAAGAGCTTCTTGGCAGTTTTGTAGTGAAAATCTTTACGTTGATTCGAGACTTTTAGGTGAGCTTTAGCAAGCCGTTTAATCGCTTTTTTGCGACGATTAGAACCTTTCTTTTTGCGGGAGAGAGAACGCTGCAACCGCTTCAACTTCTTCTCTGCTTGTCGGTAATATTGAGGAATTGGCTCTTCTTTTCCCGAATCATCCACCCAAAACGCTTTCAAACCCATATCAATCCCAATCGTGTTCTTGAGATTGGGGGCATCGGCAGTGAGCACGGGCACAGCGTCATCTTGCAATGACAGCGTGATGTAATAGCCGTCTACCTTCCTGAGGATTGTCGCCGTCTTAATCTTGAACCCGTCAGGGATGGGACGGTGCAGAATCATTTTCAATTTGCCAATCTTCGGAAGCTGGATGAACCGTCCGTTGATGTGCTCTGGTTTGACTGGGTCAGGAAACGTAATTGAGCGATAGCGCCCCTGACCTTTGAATCGTGGCTTGCCGCTGCGCTTGCCGTTCCTGTCACCGCTTAACCAACGCTCAAAAGCCTTTTCTACTCTCGCAATCACATCTTGCAAGGTGTGAGAGGGCAAATCCTTGTATTCAGGGAACAAGGTCTTTGAATGGCGCAAATCCCGTTTCTGTGAATAGAAATCAGGGCGATCTTTCAATTCTGGTAAGTGGCAGACTAGCGGACAAGCGTTGATGTCACAGCGATTTTGCTCATACCAATGGAAGCGTTCTGCCAACCGATAGTTATATTGACGACGACACAGTTCAATCCACTCGTCAATCGTGGCTTGCTGCTGCGGAGTCAATCGTAGTCGGTATTGGTAAGCGGTTCGTATGCTCTCATCGTACTGCAAATATGGATAACACTGCAATACATGAAAAGTCTTTCCGTTCGGATTTCGGATATAGAGAAACAGCATTTAGATGAGTATTGTCGTCTTACGGAGCGAACCCAGAGCGATGTTTTGAGGCAGTACATTAGAAGTTTGTCTATCCCGGGAGTATTGAACCCCATGCTCCAAGGAGCCGCTGGCGCGAACGACAGACCCGCAATTCTTCCCGATGCTATGCCTACGGCACGCGACGCGAACACCTAACGGGTAGAGCGCGGGGCTGCTTGCGGGAATAGCTCAATGTTACCGATTATGCTGCAGTGATCGCCTCGACGGCAGCTCGTACCTGCTCCAGGTTGACCTGATCCGTCAGTTCCGCCTGGCCGATTTGGTGGGGCAAAATGAAACGAATCCGCCCTTGCTTGACTTTTTTATCCGCCTGCATTGCCTGCAACACGGCTTCCCAAGGGATCCCGGTCGGCCACTGGCTGGGCAAACCGGCCTTTTCAATCAAGCGGCGTTGCCGTTCTGCCTCGGCGACACTCCACCAACCGATGCGTTGGGCGATCTCCCCAGCTGCCACCATGCCAATGGCAACTGCTTCTCCATGTAAATAGCGGCGATAATGGGTGACGCTTTCCAGAGCGTGGCCGAGGGTATGGCCGTAGTTCAGAATCGCCCGCAGGCCCCCTTCCTTCTCGTCCTGCTGCACGACCCAGGCTTTACACTCGGCAGAACGCACCAACAGATGCTGTAAATCCGCCGGGGTAAAGTCGGCATAGCGGCTCAGCTTGGGCCGATCTTCCAAAAACTCAAACACATCGGGGGCCTGGATCACACCATATTTGATCACCTCGGCCAAGGCGGAGGAGAACTCCCGACCGGGCAGGGTTTTCAGCACCGTCGGGTCGATCCACACCAGACGCGGTTGGTGAAAAGCACCAATCAAATTTTTCCCTTTTGGGTGATTAACCCCAGTTTTACCACCAATGGAAGCATCCACCATCGCCAATAGCGACGTGGGCACCTGCACAAACGGGATCCCGCGCAGCCAGGTTGCCGCCGCAAACCCGGCCATGTCGCCAATCACTCCCCCCCCGAGGGCGATCAGGGTGGAGGAGCGTTCCAACCCAAAGGCCAGAGCTGCATCGTGAATCTTGGCAATGGAGCGGGGGGTTTTGAAGCGCTCACCGGCGGGCAACAAACACAGCTGGGCGGTAAACCCTGCAGTTTGCAACCCCTGCATCAGCCCGGCAGCGAAGTGCTTGGCGATCACTGGATGGCTCACCACCAGCGCCTTGCCGGACAGCCCCCGCGCCCGCATCTGGGATCCCAGTTGGATCAGGCTGTGGCCGCTAGGCCCTTCAGCAGAATGGATGCAAATGTCGTACTGGCTGCTGGGCAGTTTAACGGGAATCAGACGGGGATCCATCGCGGTGGTAAGGAAGGGGCGGGATCCAGTCTGGCATGTTTTGATTTTTGGGGCTCTCAGAAGCGAACATCAAGAGGGGATCCGGTTAAGAACCCCTGTCCACCGGCTGCGGTTCCGGTTGGGGGGTGAGAGTCTCCAACTCTGGCAAAGCCGTTGGCTCCGGCGGGAGAGAGTCCTTGTGATCCAGGTTGTGATGCAAATCCTGCAAGGCTGCTTGGGCCGGTTGAAAGTGGGGATCCAGCTCTAGGCACCGCTGCAAACTGGTTTGAGCTGCTTCGATCTGCCCGAGGCGCAGTTGAACCAGCCCCAGAGTATGCCAAAAGCCAGGGCGATTCGGTTCCAGCTGGGTGGCCTGTTGGGCATCTGCCAGGGCAGGCTCCAGTTTCTCCAATTTCAGAGATTCCCAGGCGCGGTTGTTCAAGGCCACGGCATCGTCGGGGGTCAGCTGCAAAACCCGCGAGTAGGCTTGAACCGCTTTGTCCGCCTCCCCCAGGTCGCTGTAGGTCAGTCCGAGGGCAAACCAGCCCAAGGGATCCCGGTCGTTGAGGCGGATCATCCGTTGGCAGGCGCTGCGGGCTTGCTCCAACCGACCCAGGCGACGCAGACTGGTGACTTGGCCAAACCCACAGGCAAAGCTGCGGGATCGTTGCTGCAGCAGGCGCTCGAAATGAGCCAGGCTGGTTTCATGTTGTCCCAACTCCTGTCGGGCCAGGGCGAGGGCATAGCGGGCTGGAAAATGTTCCGGATCGATCTTCAGGGCTTCCTCGAAGTGGATGCAGGCCTCTTTCAGGTAGCCCAATTTCTGAAAGGCGACGCCGCGGGCATACCAACTTTTCAGGTTGTCAGCGTCGTAGCGCAGGGCCCGTTCCAGAGCATCACTGGCCAGTCGATACTGCCCCAGCCGTAACAGGGCTACCCCCAGGTTATGCAAAGTCACGGGATCCCGTCGCCGCAGTCGCAAAGAGCGCTTATAACACTCAATCGCCGAGCGCAGTCGGTTGCACCGCAGCAGAGCATTCCCTTGAAAACGCCAAACCCGCGCACTTTTGGGGTTGATCTTCAAAACGCGGGCAAAACTGGCCGCTGCCGAACTGGGTCGCCGCAACCGGCGTAGCACGATCCCACGGGCTAACCAGGTGCGAGGCTGTTTCGGGTTGTAGCGTAGCGCTTTGTTGAGGCTGTTGAGGGCCAGCTTTGGTCGCTTCAGTTGCAACAGACGAATGCCCCGGTTGTGCCAGGCCAACGCATCTTCCGGGTTGCTCTCCAGCACCTTGTCGTAGTTGACCACCGCTGACTTGTATTGCCCCAAACGCCCCAAAATCAAGGCCAGACTGAGGCGGGTTACCTCGTCGTAAGGGTTGATGGTCAGGGATCCGTTGTAGCTATCCACCGCCTCCCGGTAGCGGGCCAACCGCACCAGCACATCCCCGCGCCGGCTCCAGGCGAGAGCAAAGTTGGGATCCATATTCAGGGCGCGGTCGTAGGCGGCCAATGCCTCCAGCCAATTGCCCCGTTTGCGCCAGTCTTCCCCCCGCTCAAATTGGATATCGGCGCTATTCCACTGAAACAGCCGCTGAATAAATTGCAGAATGGCGATCTGGCGGGCCCCTTCTTCGGGAGTGGCAGAAGGGGTTTCACCGCTGGCAATCCGCACAATCGCCGTTTGAATGGCCCGCAGAAAGGCCTGGAAGCCTCGCACTTCTTCATCTTCCACAGGTTGGGAGCGGCGATAGTGCAGTCGGAACCGTTGCAGATCCCCTGGCGGGGTAAAACTGGGATCCAAAAAATGCATCAACTGCAGAGCGCGATACTCAAACAGCACCGCATCCTCTTCTGAGCCGGTGAAGTCAAACAGCTCCGATTGTTCGATCGGTCGGGGCAAATCCACCGGCGTGTGCAGTAGAGCCAGCAACCGCTGATTTTGCCGGGCCGGGGCATGGGGAAACCCACTGTATAGCTCATCTTTCGGCCAGGGATCCCCGACAAATTCGGGCGAGACCACCAGCGCGATCCAGCGGCATTGTTCGATCGCCAATTGCAGCTCCAGCCTGCGGTCATCCCCCGGCTGCAACATCCACTGGTCAAACCAGACCTTGAAGCCCTCCCGATCCAGCCGCTCCGCCAATTGCCGTGCCCAACGAGCTTGAGCCCGGTGGTAGCGCAAAAAGAGATCAAATTTGTAATGTTCTGGAGACATGAACGTCTGGTAGCCGCACTTCTACAGCTTATCTTTGCTCTCCCCCGACTGGGTCTGGGGTGAGGGGCAAACCTTTCGCCGATGCTGACCGGATCCCGATAGGCGATAGTTGGGGAAGGGTTAAAAGGATGGGGCAAATGGTAACCGGAATTTTGGTGATTGCCGCTGCGATTGGCCTGGTAGTGCTGCTGTTGGAAGGGATCCGCTACCGTCGCTGGGCGGGGATCCCACCCTGGGATCTGGGCTTGGGCTTGGGCTTGGTGGCCGTGGTGGCGCTGGGGTTTTGGCTGGGTCAATTGCCGGCAACTGTGCCTGTCGCCCTGTTGCTGGGGGGGCTGGTGGGGGTGGGACTGCTGGCGTTGAGGGGCTGTGGGCGAGCGGGACAGGGGCTGGGGGTGCTGCTGCTCAGTTTGGCTACTGGGGCAAGTGTGCAGGGGTTTGAGATGGGGGTGGCTGGGTTGACGGCGGCAGGGCTGGGATTGGGCCTGGTGGGGATCCCGCTGGTGGGGCGACTGGGGGAACCCACTGCTGGGGCAGAGACAGAAGGGATGCCGTTGCTGCTGGCGCTGGCTCAAGGGTGGATGGGCATCGCGGCCTTTGCCTGGGGATCCCGGTTGATGGAGATGGGAGCCGACCAGGATATCCCTTGGCAGGTGCTGTTGCCCGTTGGGTTGGCGGCTTTGAGTTTGGTGGCGGGCACGGTGCCCCTGCTGACCACTCCGGAGGGGGAATCTACCTCGTCTGGGCTACTCTGGGTGTTGGGCCATGGGGTGGGGTGGCTGGTGGCCACCACCTTGGCGCTGGTCTTGGTTCGCAATGGTTTGTATCAGGATCCCTTTTGGGCTTTATTGTACGGGGTGGGAGGGCTGCTCTCCTGGGGCTTGTTGGGGTTGCAGGCTCAAGACTCTTTGTCGGCTTTGTCTAACCCTGGTGAAGCCGCCTCGGCGGGTCAATCTGCCAATCCATCTGTCCAACGGGGCCTGCTGCTCTGGCGGGCTTGTTTGGGTTTGCTGCTGGTGGGAGGCGGAGCGTTGCTGGCGCTACGATTGGGGGGATCCTACGGGGCGGCACTGCTGGGGTTGGGGTGTTTGGCTTTCCCCAGCCGTTGGGGGGCGATGGCGGCCCTGTTTTTGGCAGCCCGACCCTTGTTGCAAAACCTGTTGCACCAGTTTAATCTCCAGACTGCTGGGATTGACCTTACCCAGCCCTATGTGTCGGCAGCCCTGTACCTGGGCATCGCGGGTATGCTGCTGGCGGCGCTGATCCAGGGGCTGTACGGGCAAGACAACCCTCGCCGAGTCGGGATTGGGTTGACGGTGGCCGCCTTGATCTTGCCGCTGGGGGTAGGATACTTCATTCACGCTCAACCGCAGGCAGCCTTTTTGTTGGCGGCTTTGATGACGGCTTTGGTGTTGGCGGTCATGGACTCCGTCCCGCTGACGGGAATGGAGCCGGTGTTTTGGCGTTCAGGATCCCCAGGGGGGGCTGCGCTGGGCTTTGGGGGTGCACAAGGGTTGTGCCTGACAGTGATGGCCATTTTGGGGGCTAGCCTCAGCCGGGATTGGACAGTGACGGGCTTTTATGCCACCCGCTTGGAACGGGCTTTGGTGCTTGGGGGAATCGGCGGCGTCCTGCTGCTGTTGCTTTTGCTCTGGCAGGGCTGGCGTGTTTGGCAACAGGTGCGTTTGCAACCCCGCCGATGAAACCCGTTCCTCTTGGCACCTGTGGCACTTGGCAAGGGATCCCTGGCCCCGAACAGACGGCAGAGACTTTGGGCAACCTGGGGGTGAAGGTGATCGGATCCCCGGCTTTGTTGACCTTGATCGAGCGGTGCAGCCACACGACGCTGCAACCCTTCTATGAGGCTGACGAGACGGCAGTAGGCATTTCCTTTCAGCTGGAACACCAGGCCGCCGCTCTACCGGGGGATCCCTTGCGGGTGCAGGTCGAGGTGATGGGGGTGGAGGGGAGGCGGATTGAATTGCAGGTGGAGATCCGGCAACAGGAGCGACTGGTGATGCAGGGATCCTACCGTTGCCAGGTGGTGAACTTGTCCCGCTTTTTGGCCCGTTATGGGTTGACTGGAGACGAGAGCCGTAGCAACTAGAGCTTCACGAAATTGTAGGGAGCGGTGAAGTTGTTGTAGCGAATGCGCAGCCGACCCTGGAAAGCCTGATCCAACTCCTCTACCTTTTGGGCAAAGCTGGGTTCGTCTTCCCAGTTGATTAAGAAAGAGCCGTTGTAGGCCATATTTTCGGTGAGCAATTCTCCCTCCACCCGATCGCTAGCTAGGGGGCTCAGGGCTGTGGTGAAGGATTGGGCAATGTGCTCACGGCGCTGCTCGAGCAGTTGCTCCAGGGCTCGCCCGATTTGGACCACTGCATCCAACCCCAAGGGGGCTCCAGCCATTTCATCCCGTTTTGCTTTCAAAGCCGGGTTTTCCGCCAGACCCAGTTGCAGTTCCTGTTCGGGATCCCAGAAAACCTTCACCCCCACCTCCCGTTTGCCCTCCAGATGCTGGAGCAAAGCCAGCAGATCAGCTAAGCGGGGCTCCACCAAGTCCCGCTCGACTTGTTCCCAACTGCCCACCACCAAGCCAAATTGCAACGGCAGCAAGGCCGAGTGTCCCTCGCTCATCACTTTTTCCAGCACCGCTTCATGGGCAAGCAAATTGGCGCGGCTGGCCAAATATCGCTCCTGTTGCGCCGCCGAGTAGAGAAAAGCCAGGGATCCCAGCAGGTGAATATGCACCGGCTGCTTATCCAAACCCACTGCATTCAAGTGGCGCGGGCCGGGGGCAGCGACAATTCCGTACAGGTAAAGAGCACTCATGGGTCTCTCAGAAAGGGCAGAGCAGGGATAGATTCAGGGATCGATCCATCGAGAATCCACGCCTGAAATTCAGTAGCAGCAGCCTGTAGAACAACCCCAACCTCCAGCCCGATAGCAACTTAGCAGACTGCCATTTAAGCAGAGACTTAAACAGAGACTTTGCTGCCATTGGCGCTGGAGCGGGCATCCCCAATCAGCCAGGTGAGATTGGACTCTTCGGTATCAATCGCATTGCCATCCGACGAGATGCAGTACCGACCCATGACCATCTGGTGTCGTAAGGTGATCCCTGCCGCAATCTGGGTGTAGTTAAAAATCAGGCTGCCATCCAGGGTACATCCTTCATTCAACACACATCCGTAACCAATTGCGGTGGGGCCAATCAGTTTCACCCCGTCCGCCAGATGGCTGCTGGCCCCGATATACACCGGCGGCTCAATGTGAATGCGATCCCAGTTGGCACGGATGTTGATCCCTGTCCATACCCCTGGCTGAATCTGTAACCCCGGCACCTGTACCCCTTTGATCTCGCCGCGCAATACCTTCTGCACCGCCAGCCAGTAGTCGGGAGTGCGCCCAATATCCACCCACTGAAAATCGGCAGTGACCCCATAAAAGGGAGCACCCGCTTTCACCAAGGCTGGAAAGAGATCGCCGCCAATGTCGTAGGGACAATCGCGGGGAATGTAGTCAAACACCTCCGGCTCAAACACATAAATGCCGGTATTAATGGTGTGACTGAGGGCTTCTTCCTGGCTGGGTTTTTCCTGAAACGTCGTGATGCGACCTGTCTCATCGGTAACCACCACCCCATAACTGGAAACTTCACTGGGATCCACCTGCCGCAACACCACCGTCGCCAGCGCCCCGCGGCTTTTGTGGAAATTAACCACCTCCGTGATGTTAAGATCGATTAAAGCATCTCCGCAAAGCACCACGAAGGTTCTATCAAAAAAGCCGGAAAAGTCTTGGATTTTGCGCATTCCGCCTGCGGATCCCAGGGCCTGGGCCACCGGTTGACCATTCTCGAAGTGGCCCTCAAAAGAAAAACCGATCTGTACGCCCCACTGCTGCCCATCTCGGAAGTAGTCTTCAATCTGGTGAGCCAGGTGGCTGGTGTTGATCATGATCTGGTTAAACCCGTGTTCCCGCAGCAATTCCACCAAAAACTCCATCACGGGTTTGTGCAAAATCGGGATCATCGGCTTGGGCATCATGTAGGTGATGGGCCGTACCCGTGTACCTTTGCCTGCTGCCAGGATCATGGCTTTCATGCCGTTGTCACTCCTCGGGGTTAACCGTGCTCTGA
>NZ_JAFIRA010000057.1:0-1308 GCF_022848905.1 Thermostichus vulcanus str. 'Rupite' | reverse complement strand
TTGTGCAAAATCGGGATCATCGGCTTGGGCATCATGTAGGTGATGGGCCGTACCCGTGTACCTTTGCCTGCTGCCAGGATCATGGCTTTCATGCCGTTGTCACTCCTCGGGGTTAACCGTGCTCTGACTTTATCACCCCGATACCGGGATCCTCTGCCTACGGAATAGAACAGATTTTTGGATATTCTCAGTATTCTTATTTTTCCAATCTTCTCACGCCTTTCCAGTCCCCACAAACTCTGCAAGCCGCCACAGCGATAAAATCAAAAGCGGTCAGCTCCCTTGTGGAGCCTTTCTACTCCAACCCAAGGGATCCCTTGATTTCAACTGTGATGTCCCCCCAGCCAACCCCAGATCGGGATTCTCCCTCCAGAGGTCAACCGATCACCATTGCCCTTGCCAAGGGAGCCTTGTTGTCGGAGGCTATCCGGTGTTTTCAACAGGTGGGCATCGATTTCAGCCGTTTTTTGGATCCCGGTAATCGCCTCCTGCGGATTGAGTCCCCCACCCAGTTGAATGGGCAGCGCTACGAAGCGCTGCTGGTGCGCACCCACGATGTGCCCGTGTATGTGGAATATGGGCAGGCACAGTTGGGCATTGTCGGCTATGACGTGTTGCGGGAGCGCTATGCCGGTACAGAGGCACGGGTGGCCCATTTGCTGGATTTGAAGTTTGGCTACTGTCGTATGTCGGTAGCCCTGCGCCAAGACAGTCCCTACACTTCTGCCACTCAGCTACCGCCCCATGCGCGAGTGGCCTCTAAGTTTGTCGGCTGTGCGCGGGAGTATTTTGACCGTTTGGATTTGCCGGTGGAGTTGATCTCGTTATACGGCTCGGTGGAATTGGCCCCAATCACTGGCATGGCAGATGCGATTGTGGATTTGGTGGCAACGGGGCGCACCCTAAAAGAAAATGGCCTGATCGAACGGGATTGTCTGTTTGAGAGCACCGCCCGTCTGATTGCCCATCCGATCAGCTACCGCATTGGCCGGCCCCCTATCCACGAGTTGGTGACTCAAATCCGGGAACAGTGGCTTGGCTCCGCGTTGGTTAACCCCTAGGCTCTACGGCTCAGCTTGGCCTCAACCCCGCCACTCTCGTACAGATTTGGGCAGCAAAGAAACTTCTTAAAGCAGGACCCAAGATGAGGATCACTATTGCGTACAATGGGGGCATTCTGGCTTGTTTTCCCCAGCAGCGTTCAGATTCAAAAAAGGTTTTTCGAGGTTCGACCATGCGGTATCGTCCACTGCTCGCCATTTTGTTGGCGCTTTGTTTGAGCGTCTTCGCCTTTCCGGCTGAGGCTGC
>NZ_JAFIRA010000056.1 GCF_022848905.1 Thermostichus vulcanus str. 'Rupite' | reverse complement strand
CATTGCCCAGTGGGACGGGTTTTCGTGTCCTTTGAGTCTAAAAGAAGCCCTGCCCGTAATAGGTAGGGTCGGCTCAGGGGATGGGGTAGTTGGCAATCCCCTGAACTCCATGAATACCTTGCAGTCTGAGGTTGCAAGGGGCTAGAAGGGAGAATCCCCCGGTTTCTAACCGGGGGAGTGTCAAAGTGCCTTGTTGTTGGAAGACCCAGATCCCAATGTAGGGGTAGGAAGAGGTTCCTTAAGGATCCCTGGAAAAGTGGATCAACATTCGGGGTCTTCTCCCAGTTCTCGCAGCCGTTGGGCTAGGCGCTCGGCTCGGGCGCGTTCTAGATCTGCCCGTTGCCGTTCCAGTTCTGCCCGTTGCCGTTCTAGGTCTGCCCGTTGCCGTTCCAGTTCTGCCCCGGTGGGCAACAATTGCCCTGCCCTATCGTACCAGCGCACCCAAAAACGTTCTCGGCCCTCATAGGATCCCCACCATCGACCGACACACAAGTCTAAATCCGGCAGTAGGATCGGGGCCTGTTCTCCAGCGCCTGAGTTGGCCAGTAGCTCATAGTGTCCCCCCTGGAGTTGATAAACGTTCAGCTCAGCAGTCTCTAACTCGAAGGTGACGTAATACGGGATCCGCAGCCGTCGTTCGTAGAGTTGAAACTTGGCTTGGCCGGGTTTTTCTTCCCCTTGATCGTTGCAGATAATCTCTAAGACCAGAGCAGGCAAGATATTGCCCTCATCCCAAACCACATAACTTTTGCGAGCGCTGCCATCCCGCCAACGGGGCACCCCCACCACCAAAAACAAATCCGGGACAATCACCTGCCGGGGTAAAGCATAGTAAAGGCCCATATTGCAGGCAACAAAAAAGTCTTGTCGTTCTGACCAGTGCAACAGCAAGGGATCCCGTAGTAGGGGGTATTGGCGGCCTTGATCCTCATTGTCCAAGGGGGTATCGTCCGTATCCGGCAAGTCGTGTTGGGTGGGCCAGCGATAGGAGCTAACAGTCATGGCCACTCAGGAGCAGTATTCTCCCACTGTAACGGATGGGCTGGTTCAGGGTGTGGACTTCCTTTTGCACCCCGTTTTCCAGTCACGATTGCATCTGGCTCATCGCCTCTAGGTTCAAAACCTCCGCCACCTGTTCGGGAGTCATCAACTGGCGCTCTAGAACAATTTCCCGGATCGATTGCCCCGTTTCCAGAGAGGTTTTGGCCACCTCTGCCGCTTGTAAATAGCCGATGTAGGGGTTAAGGGCGGTTACCAAAGCGAGGGTTCCTTCCGCAAAGTGGCGACAGCGTTCCGGTTGGGCTGTTATCCCTTGAATGCAGCGCTCCGTAAAGACCCGCAGGCTGTTATTCAAGATCTGCAAACTGTGCAGAAGATTGTAGGCAATCAGGGGCATCATCACGTTCAGCTCAAATTGTCCAGCTTGAGCACAAAGGGTAATTGCCCCATCCAATCCAATCACCTGAAAGCAGACCATGTTCAGCATTTCTGCCATCACCGGGTTATACTTGCCCGGCATAATCGAGGATCCCGGTTGTACTGGCGGCAGCTGGATCTCTTTAAAGCCGGTTTTGGGACCCGAATCCATGAGGCGCAAATCGTTGGCCAGTTTGCAGCAGTCCTGGGCCAGATTACGCAGGGATCCCGACAGATGGACAAAAGGGGCCATGCTTTGCATCGCCGCCATGGGATGGGGAGCCGGGATCAAGGGCAGTTGTGTCAACTCGGCCAAGTAGGCAATCACCCGTTGCCGGTAGTGGGGATGGGTATTGAGACCAGTCCCCACAGCACTCCCCCCCAAACCCAATTGGCAAAGGGCTTGACTGGCCTGCTCAATCCACTGGCGATGTTGGGCCAAGATAGCGGCATAAGCACCAAAGCTATCGCCTAACCGGATGGGGACCGCATCCTGTAGATGGGTGCGACCGGCTTTTAGGATGGGTTGAAACTCGGTTGCTTTTTGCTCAAGCGCCGCCACCAAGTGCTCCAAAGTGGGCAGTAGGCACCGCCGCACCTGCAACAGCGCCGCTAGCCGCATTGCGGTGGGGATGACATCGTTGGTGGATTGGCCGTAGTTGACGTGGTCGTTGGGGCTGACCCGCTCGTAGCGACCCTTGGCTTCTCCCAAGATCTCCAAGGCTCGATTGGCCAGTACCTCGTTGACATTCATGTGGTGGGAGGTACCCGCCCCCGCCTGATAGACATCCACCACGAATTGATCCCGCAGGGATCCCTGTAAAATTTCCTCCGCCGCCTGTTCAATTGCCTCCGCCACATCTGCCGGAATACAACCCAGCTCTCCGTTCACTTTGGCAGCCGCTTTTTTGATCAGCAGACAGGCATCCACATACTCCGGCAAGGGCTTGAGACCACTGATGGGGAAGTTCTCTAGCGCGCGGGCGGTTTGAATGCCGTAATAGACCGACTGCGGCAGTTGCCGCTCCCCCATCGAGTCCCGTTCGCTGCGCACCTGAGCCAATGGAATCTCCTCAAGAGGCCTTCTCTTTGAGCAGGCTGGCCAGTTGCTGGCTGATGCGGTCATTGTTTTCTGCTAAGACCAAAACCATGGCGGCACAAGCCAATTGAACCCCGGCCCGGAATTGAGCGGAGGACTTGTACTGAGTTAGAGCCTCGCTATCCCCTTCGCGCCCACTCAGGATTAATTGCGCCGACTTTTGGGCCAATTCCGTCAGTTCCCGTTGTGATAAACCTACTTGCACTGCTCTTGCCCTCCTTCGCTAGCCCCAGTGGAAAGAATAACCTGGATCCCGCCGGAGTCTTGGATGCTCCTAAGCAGAATCGTTACTTTGGTCATCCTACCGTGGTTGTAGCCCCAATCTGGCAGAATCCCCAAGTGAGCGGGCCTTGACAACCCCAGAACGAAACAGGAAATGCTAGCTAATATAGGTGAAGTATGCCTTGCCCTTCTGACCGATGTTTTGTCCCTGAGGGCGCACCCCCATCGGTCAGCGTCGGCAAGATGAGATTCACTGTCCCTTCGTTCATCTCATAGAGAGGAAAACTTGACCTTAGAACGTCCATTTGACCGCTTTCCCCGCAAGCAGCGTGCAGAGCTGCCGAACATTAACGAGCGCATTCGTTTCCCCAAAATCCGTCTCATCGACACCGACGGTGGGCAACTGGGGATTATGAGCCCACGTGAAGCCCTGCGTTTGGCGGAAGAAAAGGATCTGGATTTGGTGTTGGTAAGCGACAAAGCGGATCCGCCCGTCTGCCGCATTATGGACTACGGCAAGTTCAAGTTTGAGAAAGAGAAAAAAGAACGGGAGGCGCGCAAGAAACAACACACTGCTGAAGTCAAGGAAGTGAAGTTTCGTTACAACATTGGCGAACACGATTACAATGTGCGCCTGCGCAGTGCCCAGCAATTTATGGCGGATGGAGACAAGGTGAAAGCGACCGTGATGTTCCGTGGTCGGGAAGCTCAACACGCCGAGTTGGGCGAAGAGCTATTACATCGTCTATTCAAAGACCTAGAGGATATTGCAGAAATGCAGCAGCCGCCTCGCAAAGAAGGGCGAAACATCATTATGATCCTCTCCCCCAAGAAATTAGCTTGAGGAGGGATCCCACCCATGAGCCTTTCTGTCGGGGATCCCGCCCCTGACTTTACTTTGCCGGATGCTGAGGGTAACCTCGTTTCCTTGAGCAATCTGCGCGGGCAGCGGGTCGTTCTTTACTTTTACCCCCGTGATAATACCCCCGGCTGCACCAAAGAAGCCTGTGGTTTTCGCGATGCTTACGCAGACTATCAGGCGCAAGGGATCCATCTATTGGGGGTGAGCGCCGACGATGCCCGTTCCCATCAAAAATTTGCCCAGAAATTGCGGTTGCCCTTTCCATTGTTGGTGGATGAGGGGGCAAAGGTGGCCACAGCCTATGGGGTATTTGGCCCGAAAAAGTTCATGGGTAAGGAGTATAACGGTATCCACCGCACCACCTTCGTCATCGACCCGGAAGGCAAGATTGAAGCGATTGTCAGCAAGGTCAAAGTGGAAACCCATGCGGTGGATCTGCTGAAACAGTTGGCAACTCGTTAGAATTTGCGAAATCCCCATCTCTTTTGGGGGAAAATTCTGTAATCTGCGAACCCCCTGATGTCAGGGATCCCGGACAGAGATTAAACTGCTGCACATTCCCCTCTGGCTTGGGTTGTGTCCCGACGTGCCCGTACCAACAAGTCCATCCACGACACTTACCAGCTATTGGGTGTGGCCGGGCAAGGGCAGTATGGCCGGGTCCTTTGTGCCCGTCCGCACCAGGGAGGGGAGTTGGTGGCTCTTAAGGAGTTGCAAACCCAGCGCTTTCCCACCCACAACCTGCTGCGGGAACTGCGCTATCTGCTCACCCTCAACCACCCCAATATCACCCGTTGCTATGCCCTCGAACATGCTCGGGAGGGACGATATTTGGTGCTGGAGTACTGCGAGGGGGGCACTCTCCGGGATCTGATCAACCAGGTGGAACAGGGGCTGTGGTTACCGGTGAAGCAGGTTTTGGGCTTTGCCGATCAAATCTTGGCCGGGTTGGTCCATGCCCACCAACAGGGGGTGATCCATTGCGATATCAAGCCGGAGAATATTCTGCTCAAACCCACGCCTCAGGGGTGGCAGCTGAAACTGACGGATTTTGGCATTGCCCGCCACCCGGAACCCATTGCCGGAGAAATCACCGCTACCGGATCCCCGGCCTATATGGCTCCAGAACGGTTTTATGGACATTTCAGTCCGGCTTCCGATCTTTACGCCGTTGGCATCATCCTGGTGGAGCTTCTGACCGGTCAGCGGCCTTTTTCGGGATCCCCTAGTCAACTGATGTATGCCCATCTGAATCAACCGTTTGTCTGCCCCTCTGGGATTCCCGATCCTCTGCAAACCCTTTTGGAGGTTTCGCTGCGCAAATTGCCCCCGCGTCGGTTTCGCACCGCGGCAGAAATGCGTTCGGCCCTGGCTGTTTTCGCCCAAGAATGGCAAGAGCCCGACAGTTGCTGGGTGGGGCCTCGCCTGCCCACTTTGTCACCCCCGGTGGTGCAGGTTTGGGCAGCAACTGTCGAAGATACTCAAAAAAAAGAAGATGAAGATAAAGAAGATTACCTGCCGCTTGCAGGTATGGATCCCTCATCCGTGCAGCAGCTACAGGTTTTGCAGGATCCGGCGGGCGTGGGATCCCCGCTGCTGCTGCGGGCAACGGAGAAAGCGGTGGAATGGTTACCTTTGGAAAGTTTACAGGAGGGCGGCTCAAACAGTTCAACAGGATCTCCGCCTCTCCACCGTCACGTCCTCAGCGAGCCACTTCGGCAGTTGTTCCCTCTGGATACCTTTCCAGAGGCTTTGGCCCTTTCTAAAAACAGTGTGGTTCACCTCAGCCCTGGCCGTATTCGTACCCTGCTCAGTTTTGAAGAGGATTGGCAAGCCACCTGGATTCCAGCTCGGCAGCAGTTGTTTTGGGCAACCGCAACCGAGTTGGGAGCCATTCAACTCCACCCTTATTCCCCGACCTCTGCCCAAGACACTCTATTCCCAGACTCTCATCGTTACTTCCGTTGGCCTCTCCAGGCTCTCCAACCGGGTTGGAAGGGGGGAACACCCAAATTGCTCATCCTGGCGGATCATCTGGTGCTGCTTTCCTCCCGTCCTGGTTACCCCCTGGACATGTACCTTTTGCCTTTGGCAACCGAACAGGCAGGCTTAGCCCCCAAAACGGGATCCCCCCCCCTGATCTATCGCCTGCCTTTGGATCCGGCGGCCAGGGTGATCAGCCTTGGGGAGCGGCTGCTGGTGGCTGAGGGGAGGGATCCCAAGCAGCGGGGAAACGAACTCCATCTTGCTCGGGCAAACGGTACGCCGGGTTATTATGGCCTGTGTTCGGTGCAGGTGAACCCTTTGCGGGTACGCTACTGGTTTCTCAACGAGATTCCCCGCCAAATCTGCAAAGCCCCTTGGGGGGTATTGTGGGTGGGTGTGGGTCGGGGAGCCAACGCAGGTGAAGCCTTGGGTCACCTCTGGCTCTATAGTGAAGCCGGGGATCCCTTGGCCAAATTGTCTCTGCCTGCCGGGGCAGAGGTATTGCGGGCGGGGCAGAAAGGACAGATATGGTTACGGGTGCCTAAGGCTGGAGATCTGCAGGGCCTAGAAGTTTGGCAGCTGGATTTGAACCAGCTTCAACTGAATGACTCCACCTCTGCTCCTAGGCTATGCATCGATGGCGATCACGACCGGATCGGATCTGGAATCTGTCTTGGCGCAACCCTTTTAGAGCCTGAGATTTTTCCCCTACGAGACTAAGATTTAGAATCTTTAGAATCTCTCCCAGTCCCGCTGCCCATCCCCCCAGGGAACGGGGCATCCTGTGTTGTTCAGTTTGTCTAGTCAGGAAAACCCAACCTTTGATGAGTCAGTACGAGCCAGAAAACCCTGCTATAGAAGCGGATCCCAATGCTTTGTTAACGCGGCTGCGGCGCAAAGAGGGCAGTTGGCTCGACTGGGCACAAGCCTGCCAAACTTTGCAACGCCAGAAGATGACTCCACAGGCGATCTTCGAAGCCACGGGGTTTGAGCCCATTCACCAAAACCAAATCGTGGTGGCTGCTCAAGTTTATGAGGGTATGGCTAAAGCTGGAGCCAGCCAAGCGATCCTGGAGTATTTTGGCCGCAAAGGCAGCGATATTCTCTACGAATTGCGCATGCTTTCCCCCAAAGACCGGGTGCAAGTGGCGGAACTGATCCTCAGTCGCAACTTAAATGCCGACGATGCCCACGAAATCGCTCGTGCCGTGAAAAATTACGCCCAACTGCAGAAGCCCCCGGAAGGGTTTGGGGATCACCCCGGCGATGCAGTCGCCTATCAAGCTTGGAAAACCGCTCGGCAAACCAGCGACTGGCAAGAGCGAACCCGTGCCATTGCTCGAGCCTTTCAATACGTCCACAGTGACGGGGCACGACAGCAAATTGAACAGCTTTTGTCCACAGGGGCCACCTCCCCACCGCGCAAACCCTTGCCTAAGCTATCGGTGTTTCGCTTGGAAGAGGATCTACCCCGGTTGCTGCCGGTGGTGGCATCCTTCCCCATACCTACTGCAGAGTGGGAACAGCTGGCCACCTTTGAACCAGAGGGGCCTTATCGCTGGGTCCACAGTCAGGGTCAACAGACTTGGGTGGCATTGCCGGCGTGGTCGGTGCTCCAATCGGCTGGCGATCCGGTGGCCATTCAAATTGAGAATCAACTGCTGGGCAAGCTGCTCAACCAGGAGATCCCGGCAGAAGAAGCCCAGGATCCGGTGCTGTTGGTGGTGGATCGGGCAGAGCGTCAGGGGCAATCGGAAGGCTTTTTCTTGGTGGATCAAGCAGGATCCCTGGGGGTGGAGTGGCAGGAAGGAGGAAGCTCAGTTCCCCTCTTGGGTCGGGTGCTGATGGCGGTGCGTCCACCTCGGATTTTTGATGAGGTGGTGGCTCAGGATCCCTGGCAGTTGGATGAATAGACCCTTCAACCTATTTCGAGAGGTGGGTGCGTTATCAGGCTTAACCCAGGGATAACCCTGTCTTTACTTCAGAGAGAAAGGCAAACGGTAAGGTGTTGTCAGGAACACGTATTCCTGGCCACACAAGTCAGCATCGATGGCAACTGTTAACGCTACACATGATGTCATGCATCGTTTGCTCGACCGCTTAAGTGACCGTGTCAGCAGGACAGAGTCCTTTCGCTGTTGGTTTGTGGGAGGGATCCCAGTCTCCAGTGTGCTCAGTTCGCCCTAGCGGAGCCAACCTATGCCTGAAACGATGCCCAGCCATTCTGCCGCCAGCCTGACGACTCGGGAGCGCCAGCTGCTGGAAGACCTCTACCGGGGACGCAATTTAACTCCCTACACCTGCGGTCAAAGGATTCCTTTGCCTCCTGAAGAGTGGGTGATCGTTTGCCGGGGAGTGGTACAACTCACGACCAGTTACCCAAATGGCAGCGAGGCGTTGTTGGGGTTTGCCGGGCCTTCTATGCCGCTAGGCTCCCCCCTGACGATGTTGGATCCCTATCAGGCAACCGCGCTAACGGCTGTGGATGTATTGCGGCTCTCAGCAGCAGAAGTGGAGACCTCAGAAGCCCTGAGCCAGGGTCTACTCAAACAGGTGATGCGTCGGTTGCGACAGACAGAAGCTTTGTTGGCTTTGGCAGGGCGGCGCCGAGTGGAAGATCGGTTGCGACAATTGCTCTCTTTGTTGGCGGTGGAACTGGGATCCCCAGTCGCTGGGGGGGTTCGCATCCAGGTGCGTCTCACCCATCAGGATCTGGCCAATGTCATTGGTACAACCCGCGTCACCATTACCCGCCTCTTGAATCGCTTTCGTCAGCAGGGGTGGATTACGGTGGATAGGCATCGCCATCTTGTGCTCAAACTCGTCGATGCCGCCTGAGGTTCCCGCCGCAACTTCGATAGCTTGGGTTACGGGCATTACCGGCTACTGGGGTCGGAATGTCGCCCTTTGCTTGCTGCGACGAGGATGGCAGGTGGTGGGGATATCCCGCTCACAACCCCAAGAGCTTGAGAACTGGGCCACTGCCCAAGGCAAAAAGTTGGTTTGGTATCGGTTGGATTTGGCCAGCTCAAACTGGGATCCACCCCCGGGATCCCCGCAGGCAATCTTTCACTGTGCCGCGCTGTTTGAGCAGGATCTGGCCGTGATGATGCAAGTGAATGTGTTGGGGCCCATCCAGCTGATCGAGCAAGGGATCCAGACCATGTCCCGCTGTCGCGAGGGGGGGCGCATTGGGGTGTTTCTTGAGCAAAATGGCCGCATCGGCTTACCCGGCTTGGAAAAGTTTAGCGCGACATAGGCTGCCCTCTGGACATGGGCCGAAGCTCGCTCCAGATCCCTAGTGGGTTCCCCCCTCTCTTTGAGCCTGGTGTTTCCCCCGCGTGCCCCTTCCGGGTTGCAAGCCCAGTTGGCCGGTCAACTCAGTCGCCCACCCAAGATTCGCAAACGCCCGCAGGCGGATCCCTTGGTGCAGGGAGTATTGGCGGGACGGCGTCGGGTGGGTCGTTGGCCCTGGTTGGCGGCAGTTTCTACTTTACTGTGGTAGAGAACCTTTAGGCCAAGCTGGGGACAGGAGCGGCACTGGGTACCGATTTGCGCCAAGCCTTGGGCTGCTGGAATTTGTGCAAATCCTGGATCAGTTGCACCCAGCCATCCGACATTGACTCCACCAAAAGCTTGCCTTTTTCCGCTGTGGCAGCCGTCGCATCCCCAAGGACACCACTTTGGGTGAGGTCACGGGTCACCCAAGCAAACGGGATCGCCCCTTCCATGCTGAGCAGGCTATTCTCTGGCAAATCATGAGGATACTCGCACACCAGCTTATCGGTACGGACGGTGTCGGGCAGGATGTGCATGAGGATGCTGGTTTCGCCATCGCCAGCATGAATGCCCAATTCCCGCTCTTTCTCCGTAAACAGATCCCGCCCTTCGTGGGGGACACGCCACGCCGCTACCGGAAAGAGCATGAAATCTTCGTACTTTTGATGCACATCCCGCGCCACAATCTCCAGCACCTGCGGTTGTCCGCCATGAGAGTTGAGGAAGACCAGCTTGCGAAAACCGGCCCGGTAAATGCTTTCGGCCACCTCGGTTAGCACCGCCATCAGGGTTTGAGCCGTGAGGGCAATGGTGCCGGGGAAGTGCCAGTGCTCATTGGCCTTGCCGTAGCATTGGGTGGGCAAAACATAGGCCGGGATCCCGGGATCCAATTTTTCCATCGCGCGCCCAATGATGGCTGTACCAATAGCCGCATCCACCACCAGCGGCAGATGCGGTCCGTGTTGTTCAATTGAGGCGACCGGCTGGATGATCACCACATTCTCTTTGTCGGGCATGGCCTGGATCTCTGTCCAAGTCAAGTAGGGGAAGAAGCGGTGGGGTGGAACAAAAGTATGCATCATGGCAGGATCAGTACAAATTCCGATAAAGAGTTGTCTAGCACGATGCCACAAAATTGGGTTCACGAAATGTCTGCGATGGACCGAATCCGGTGACCCTTTCTTGGGATCCCTAGCCAACTCACCCGTGCAATAAGACGGAAAATCTCTTCCGTTAGGATAAGAACAGTTTGTGTCAACTTAAGCTGGGTGTCTGCATGACTTGGTTGCCCCGTTTGCCTGCCAAATGTGGTTCTGTAGAGGCGATTGACTCAACTCTCAACTTGGAGGGACGCCCTTTACCACCCTCACTGGAAGGGATCTCTACGTCGCCGCCGCGCCCCATCCTCACCCTGCAAGGGCTGCAAGCCACTCTATACGTGGAGTTGATTCAGGCTTCTCCCCACAACCCTAGGTCAGGTTGGGACACTCCTTACCCCACCAGGCCAGGAAGACCAGCCGGATCCACAACCCTGCTCTGGGTACGGCCTCTCTTGCTCAAGCAGGGATCCCAGGTATGGAACCTCCACCCCACCTCCGATTTGCTTTGGCCAGCCGCCGGGTTTACCCCCGCCTATGCCGAGGAGGTGCTACCCCTCATGGAGCAGGCCAGGGATCCAGAGGGCTCGGAACTGTCAGCCCGCCAGTTGTTGCAGGAGTTTTTGCGACAAGCCTGGAAACGGCCCAATTAGAACTCTCAGGCTCTCGGGTGGGCAGCAGCCAAGCCCTGCAAAGCTGATTCCAATAGCGCCAGAGCCTGGTCAATTTCGGCAGGAGTGACGATCAACGGCGGCACAAAGCGCACCACCTGGGGCCCAGCCGGCACCAACAACAGACCTGCATCCATGGCTGCCTTCACCACTTCTGAAGCCGGGATCCGCACCTGCAACCCCTGGATCAGGCCCCAACCCCGTACCTGCTGGATCAGCTGGGGGAATCGTTCTGCCAGTCGGGATAAGCCTTGGCGCAAATAGGCTCCGGTTTGCTGGGCATTCCAAACCAAACTTTCCAACATCAAGGTGCGACAGACCGCCAAGCCCACCGCACAAGCCAAAGGATTGCCCCCAAAGGTGCTGGCATGATCTCCCGGCTGAAACACGGCACAAAAATCTTTCGCCAATAAGGCCCCAATCGGGATCCCGCCCGCCAAACCCTTGGCCAGAGTGAAAATATCTGGCTCCACCCCCAGGTTGCAGTGGCCCCAGAGCATCCCTGTACGGCCCATGCCCACCTGCACCTCATCCAAAATCAGCAAAATGCCCCGCTGGGTACACACCTGGCGCAACCACTGAAAATAGGCGGGATCCCCGGGTAACACCCCCCCTTCTCCCTGGAGCGGCTCCAGTAGCACAGCGCAGACCCGTTCGCCCCATTGGTTCAAGACGGCCTCAGTGCCCTCCATGTCGTTGTAGGGGATATAGGCAAAACCGGGGACAAGGGGGGCAAAGTCTTTTTGGTACTTGGGCTGGCCGGTGGCGGTGACGGTGGCTAGGGTACGGCCATGAAAACTGGCATGAGCGGTGAGAATCACCGGATCTGGGATCCCACGCACGGTGTGGGCGTATTTACGGGCCAACTTGATTGCCCCTTCATTGGCCTCCGCGCCAGAGTTGCAGAAAAACACCTTGTCGGCACAAGAATGTTGGGTCAACCATTGGGCCAGTTGCGCTTGCGGGGGATTGTAGTAGAGGTTGGAAATGTGGTGCAGTCGTTGTGCCTGTTCTGTCAGCGCCTGAATCCAAACCGGGTGAGCATGGCCCAAGGTGCAGGTGGCAATACCGGCAACAAAATCAAGATACTCGCGCCCCTGGTCATCCCAAACGCGACACCCCTGCCCGCGCACCAACGTCAGGGGATAGCGCCCATAGGTGGACATCACATGGTCAGCAAACAGCTCGGCGGTTGTCCGGGATCCGGTGGTGGTGTCAGCAAGGGTAGAAGTCAGGGGTGACATAGCTCAGAGGTACTGAAGTGTGGGTAAGATACACAATCCTTTGAGTGTATCACTGGGCTTTAGAAACTCCGTCCCACTGAGGCGATCGTGCTCCGCACGACCCGGAGGGTCATTGGGATGATATTCTGGCGAGGCTCAAGGATAAGGGATCCATATAAATAAATGTCGCGGCGGGGGGTTACCGTATGGTTTACAGGGCTGAGTGGAGCGGGCAAAACCACCCTGAGTCGGGGCGTGGCGCAACAGTTGCGGGCTTGGGGGTTGCCGGTGGAGGTGCTAGACGGGGATGTGGTGCGGCAACATCTCACCAAAGGGCTGGGCTTTAGCAAGGGGGATCGGGATGAGAACATTCGCCGCATTGGCTTTGTAGCAGGACTTTTGACCCGACAGGGGGTGATCGTGCTGGTTTCGGCCATTTCCCCCTACCGAGCGGTACGGCAGGAAGTGCGTCAGCAGATTGGCGACTTTATCGAAGTGTTTGTGGATGCGCCGCTGGCGGTGTGCGAAAGCCGGGATGTGAAAGGACTTTACCAAAAAGCGCGAGCCGGGTTGATCCAGAACTTTACTGGCATCGACGATCCTTACGAACCGCCAGACCACCCGGAAGTGATTTGCAAAACGGCCGAACACAGCATCTCCGAAAATGTTCATCAGGTGATGCAATATTTACAAGATAAAGGGTACCTCTAGTTCATTCCTGACGTGATTCTTCACTGGACATGACATCCCCCCATCGCGCCGGTTTGTCCCTCTCCCAATGGCCTTGGCTAATGCTGTCAGGGGCGGTGCTGCTCTTTCTCCATCTGCCGTTGCTGGTGATCATCCTTTATGCCTTTACTCCTGATGAAGCCACCCTGCGCTTTCCGTTGCCGGGGCTGACATGGCATTGGTTTGCAGTGGCTTGGGGACGGGCGGATATTTGGCGAGCTTTGTTTTTATCGGTGCGGGTGGCACTGGTGGCTACAGGGGTGGCCGTGGTGCTGGGATCCCTGGCAGCAGCGGCAGTCTATCGCAGTCAATTTTTTGGTCGTGAAACGATTTCTTTTTTGGTGCTGTTGCCGATTGCTTTACCGGGGATTGTCTCCGGCATTGCTCTGCGCTCGGCAATCAATTTACTGCACATTCCCTTTAGCTTTTGGACGATTGTCATCGGTCATGCCACCTTTTGCTTGGTGGTGGTATACAACAACGTGCTGGCCCGCTTTCGCCGCATGGGTCGCTCACAACTGGAAGCCTCTGCGGACTTGGGGGCCAATCCTCTGCAAACCTTTCGTTACATCCTCTTACCGGAACTGGCCACAGCCCTACTGGCGGGATCCCTGCTGGCTTTTGCCCTGTCTTTTGATGAGATCATCGTCACCACCTTCACCGCTGGGCAGCAACAAACGTTGCCGATTTGGGTATTTAGCCAACTAACCAAGCCCCGACAGCGCCCGGTGATCAATGTGGTGGCTTTGGGGGTGATTAGCTTGACTGTGCTGCCCATCTGGCTAACCCATCGCTTTACCCAAGAGAAGACCACCCCTCGCTAACCCCACCTCGAACCTGCTTAACAAGATGAAGCATCGGGTCTGGTGGATCCCGGATCCCTTGTGGGAAGATATAAACAAGCATTTCATTTCTGAGAATCGGGGCACTTATGGCGATCACTCGTGGCGGACGGGGCTCCTCAACGCGGGCCAGCAGTGAGGGAAATCCTGCTAAGTTCATGGAAATGGCCAGTTCCTTGTTGAATATCCGCACTCGTCAAGGCAGCGGCAAGAAGGTAAAAGACCGGGCTTCCTATGGCACTGCGGGCAATCCGCGAGAGTTTATGGAAATGGCCAGTGAGCTGCGCCGAGCTACACAACAGCAGGGGCAGTAGCTGATTCTATTGGTTCTGAATATAGCAATCCAGTCTGAGTCGCAAGAAATTGTCTGCCTAGCAGTCGCTACTGAGAAAAAAAGCGGATCAACAACAGTTCTCATAACTCAGTGTGGATTGCTGTGCTGTACTTGCTAGTGTCTCATTAGGGGTCGGTTGGAAGGGATCCCGGCTAAGCGGGGGTTGTGAACCTTTGAGGTGGTGGCTCCCTAGAGAAAACTCTATTTTTTTCTGATTGAACCACCGTAATTTCTATTGAAGAAGCAACCCCATATACACAGCTTTTCGATTCAAGAATGCTAGGGTTCTCCCGAAAGGAATTTGAGCACCAAGGCGTGTAACAAGCACCGAGCCACCTTCTCCCTGGAAATTCTATGAGATGGCAAGCCTACCGCAGAAGCCTGAAATGGCTGTGGATCCCTTTGCTGCTGGCTCTTTGACTGGGCCTAAAAGCCTGTGGTAGCGGGGGATCCCCGACTCTTTTGTTGCCAGCACAATCGGGAGTTGTGACTGTTGCAGAATCTGAGGTTCCTTTTAGCAAATCAAATGGAAGTGCTTTTACTTGCATCTACCCTCCTGGAGCATGCCCGTCACCCAATTTGCCTCCTCCGTCGGGTTTAGTGGAAAAATGGCAAGTTGACTACACACTAACTTGGGAAAATCAAGGCCAAAAATATACTAATGATTTCTCAGTTTTTGGGTGGCATTTCCAAGGGTTAGAGATTCTCAATACAGACTACCAACTTACTGCTGACCCTCAGTATTGGAAAGTCCTGCCAGCTCTCTACATGCTAGCTTCGGCTCCGGGATGGATCTCCAATGCCAATCCCTGTGGAGCACCAAGATATTACGGTTTATTTGGCGGTTTTTATACAAAGGTATTGAGCATCAGCATTACCAAGACAAAAGTTTTGGATACAGCATTTTGTCCTGAGCCAACACCAACTCCGACTCCGACTCCAACGCCTACACCTACACCAACACCGACCCCAACCCCCACACCTACGGCAACTCCCACCGCTCCGCCTACAAACCCGCCCCCTCCTCCACAGCCACCCCCGGATCCGGATCCCCCGCCGCCACCGCCTACTCCAACTCCCGATCCGTGTAAAGAAGGTAGGTTGCTAGATAGACCTGGTGGCTCTTCTGCAGATCCAGATAGAGTATTTCGAGCTTGTTTGAGAACCAATTCTCTAAACTACTGCATACAGCTCATCCGAGAGCTCTATGGGCCGAATGTCCCAATTCCAACCGTACCACCTGTTCCTGTCCCTCCAATTCCAGATCCGGTGCCCACTCGCACCCCAAGACCTACCCCAACACCTTCTCCGGCTCCACTTCCCACTCCTCCCGACTGCCCCACCCCAACTCCGACCCCTTGCCAAAGGCCCAGTTATCCCACCGACTGCCCGACCTACTGGACAAGGGATAAGGCCGATATTTCAACCCTGGATCCGCCTACTTGTGAATTACCGAATTTACCAGTTCAAACTCAATGCTATAAACACAGTGAAAATGGCCAGCGTAGGCGCTGTTACAAGGGTGAACCTTATCAATCACATCACATCATTCAGGAAGCTGCTGTCCGAGGAATCAATGGATATCCAAGAGGAGTTTCCAGCACTGCTCCTACTATACTGTTGACTATTCCCGCTCACCAGAGAGCAAATAGAGCACAGCCAAGACCTCGACCTAGTGGCACCTATGCAAGCGAGAGAGATATCGCTGAGACTTCTCTACAATCCTCTATGGAACTTAGCAGAAGTGAAATAGACTCCCAACTTATATGTGCTGACAGATATTTCAAGGAGGTTCTTGGTTTCGATGATGTCACAGCAACAAATCCAGTGAACTAAACTTGACAAATGGAAATAAAGCTATCGGAACTTATAGCTCCCTTAAAAGAGCTGACTCGCAGACTTATCTCAAGGGACTTTGTGAGTCTTGTGTCTGATGGACTGATAACTCACTTGCAAGCTGATGATTTCAATCGAGTCTTTAATGAATACCCATTTGAGGTAGTTAGTCCTCCCGATCAAGAATACTGGAGAGCACTGGGGGTCGCTGCAAACTCGTTTCTGAGAGACCAAATTACCCAAGGAGTGTTGCCGACAGATGAGAATTTCGAGCTTTATTCACAGGAAATGATAAATGCTATCTATATCCAACTCTGTCATTATGAGTTCGATATTGAAATTTTACTTGGGCCGGATCCACAAGTCATTCAGACTACTACATATATTTGTCTTTGTGTAGAGGCTAGGGTCTCACATGACAAGATCTCACTTGTTCCTATCAACATGTTTGTGAGTTAGTTTCATTTTTCTACACTACAGAAGATGTGCCTCAGGTGTTCAATGCCTGTTTGCGGTTGCCCTCTGTCCCGAGAACGCTCATCTAGGCCATCAATCAGGGGGTGATTGTTCTGGATCCTAGTTCTGGCTACACGAAGGTGACCTTTCTTGCCTATCTTGAGAACCTGATCCGCCAACTGGAGCAACAACCCACCCCCAGACCTACCCCTACCAGCAAACCTACCCCAACACCTTCTCCGGATCCGATCCCCACTCCTCCCGACTGCCCCACCCCAACTCCGACCCCTTGCCAAAGACCCAGTTATCCCACCGACTGCCCGACCTACTGGACAAGGGATAAGGCCGATATTTCAACCCTGGATCCGCCTACTTGTGAGTTGCCTTATATGCCCCCTCAAACTCAGTGCTACTCGCATTTCCAAAACAGCAGAAGAAGGAAAAACTGCTACCAGCAATGTAGTGATAGGTATGAGTCTCACCACATTGTACAGAACAAAGTTGCTATGAGATTAAGTGGAAGTGGAGGCCGTTACTCTAGCAGTCGAGCCCCAACCGTTCTCCTATGTGGCGGAGATAGTGCTAGAACCTCAAATACACCTCACAGATGCGCCAGTGACTATCAAGACAGTCTTCAGCCTCGCCAAATGACACTAGCTGAGGAGATACAGATTAGCAAAGGAGCTTTAGAAGCAGCTGTAACCTGTGCATCTGCAAAAGTCAATGATCCTACTTGGAGCTTTACAATACCTGAGGTTACGGTACAGATACAATGTGCAGAAGACTATTTTTATAGTGAACTTAGGCTTCCTTCCGATACGCTCATGAATCCTTTCCCCAACAGATTGGGGAGGAGCAATCTAGATGATGATGAAAACGAGGTTGAAGCTACTTATGAAGAATAACGAACTTCAAGATAGTCAAATAAAAAGTGCAGAGGCTTTCTTGCCTTCAATTAAAGAATTGGTTCAGAAATTGATATCTGGAGACATTGAGGGTTTTTCTGAAATAGGTGGGATCGGGATAGAAGAAGCATCGAATACGTATAGCTCTATGCTTAGGTTTCAGAAAAGGGTTTTAGAGGAATGTTTTCCTGATATTGAATGGAAGAAGCCACATGCCTTTACGATGCCTCCTGATGAAGCAATCATAGAAGCAGTTCATGAAAGTGCAACAGGAGATTTATTTGAAGAACTAGATCATGTTTATTCTCTGTATTGTCAAAAACAAATAAGCCAAGGGCTGAAGCCAAAACCTATGTCTGAGCTTGACCCGAACGGATTCATTCCAACTTTTGAAATAGTAGTAGGGCTTTTAGGCTATGTACCAAACAATACCAGCTGGGGAGTTGCACTTGATATGTGGTGTGGAGACTACCACACAGACTTAACACTGACGTTTGATGCCATCGTCAAAGATGGAGCCCTGATTGACTGACAAAAGCTGCTTACAGATAGCTGGGTGCCTTGCTGTGCGGTAGTTTTGGAGATTGAAGAGATGAAGGGGGAGCCAGCGTTCTAAGCTTAGATACCACTCAAAACCGTGAACGC
>NZ_JAFIRA010000055.1 GCF_022848905.1 Thermostichus vulcanus str. 'Rupite' | reverse complement strand
GACTGCATTTGCACGTGGCCAGACAACGCAAAGAGTTTCACTATCAGGTGGCCCATTGGCTTTGCAGTGCCTATGACCTGATTGTGTTTGAGAACCTGAACATCAAAGGACTGGCTAGAACCCGACTGGCTCAGTCGATTCTGGATATGGCGTGGGGTGCATTTCTGCGTATCCTCGAAGCAGTAGCGGTCAAACGCGGCAAGATAGCGATGGCAGAAAATCCCAACGGTACCAGCCAGGCATGTTCGGGATGTGGTGAACAAGTGCAGAAGGCGCTGGCAGAGCGGGTGCAAAGTGCTCCGCACCGCTGGCGCGACCACTGCCCTCATTGCGGGCTAGAAATAGACCGGGACTGGAATGCAGCACTGAACTTTTGCATCGGGCAGAACGGACGCTGGGACAGGCGTTTGCTGGCTGTGGAGGATACTCGGACACGAGTCCTGTGAAGCAGCAACTCTCATTTGTGAATTTGAGAAGCCCCCGCTACTGCGCAGCTTAGCGGTGGGAGTTGTCACCAACTCTGCATAAGGTCTTGGATGGCCTCTCGAATAAACGCTTCATCCACCGGATTTTGATAGGGATTTCCCGCCCGATGTCCCCAGATAGAAGGGATCCCTTGGAAGAGGGCATTCGGGATCCGCTCGGCTTCCGCCTGACAGTCGGCTGGGGTGAAGTAGAGATCCGTCAGGCTGGGCATGACCAACGTGTGGGCTCGAATCGAAGCCAGGGCAGTTTCGTAGTTACCCTTGTGAACCGGGTTATCGCTGATATCACACCGGATCCAGGTCTCGATCATCGACAGCAAATTATGGGGATCCCGGCGGCGATAACTGGCCTCCCAGGCTTGGGTCAAATAGTCTTCCAAAGTGGCATAGCCTAGCCCTTCGTAGAGCCTCTGGTTAAAAAACGGCTGCGAGGCCGCCCAACTGGCGTAGATATGGGCAAAGGCCCGAAAACCTCGGTCGGGCACTCCCACAAATCGCCGCCCATTCCACATTGGATCCGCCGTCAGGGCCGAGCGCAAACTTTCCAGAAACACCCGATTGTGAACCGTGGTTTTAGCGGTGCCACAGAGGGCCGCGATTCGTTCCACCCGCTCTGGAAACAGGGATCCCCAGTGATAGGCTTGCTGTGCCCCCATCGACCAGCCGTAGATCAAGCGGATCCGCTCGACGCCAAAGTGGTGGGTGAGCAGGCTCTCCTGCAGGCGCACATTGTCCCAGTGGCTGAACCAAAACCCATCTTCTCGGAGGCCACAGGCGGCCTCGTTGCTGGGAGAGGTGGATAGGCCATTGCCCAGCATGTTGGGAATGACAATAAACCAGCGCTCGGGGTTGAGAATCCCATCCGGTCGGATCAACCAGTCGATATCGGGGTGCTGTGCTCCGTAGGAAGTGGGGTAGAGGATGAGGTTATCCCGTTGGGGTGACAGTTGACCATAGGTGGCATAGGCCAGGGTGATCTGGGGCAGGCGGATCCCACAGTGCAGCTCAAAATCCGTCTGGATCCAGGTGGAATAGGTCATGCCAGGAAGTGCCCCACTACCCGTTGATGTACCCGCAGATACCCCGGTTCCAAGTGGGCTAAGTATGGCTGCAGATACTCATGGGCCTTGGCCAAGGCGTGAAAAGGGATCGATGGATAGAGGTGATGCTCGGCGTGATAGGGCATATTCCACATCAAAAACCGAATTGGCCAAAGGGTAAGCGTGGTGCGGGTGTTGGTGAGGGGATCCTCATCCTGACTACAGCCGGTGTGTTCCGCCAGCAAGATGAAGCGCAAAATCGGCTGCCCCACTGCCAAGGGCAACAGCCACCCCAGCACAAATCCCGGATACCCCGACAGGATCGACAGTAGGATCCCGAGGCTATACACCGCCAGTTGCCAACGTACTGAACGGATCACCTCTACCCGGGCCGACTCGGGAATGTAGGGATATCCCTGCAACTGCCCGCTGGCCAAGCGGAAATAGCCCTTGACCTTGCCGATCCACCAGGGGATGCCGCTCAGCTCGAGCAAATAGTCCCGCCCGTTTTGGGGTTTGGCATCCTCCAGCTCAGGATCCTTGCCTGGAATCTGGGTGTAGCGGTGGTGCCACTTGTGGTAACGGCGATAAAAGGTACTGTTATAGAACGACAGCAGGCCCGCCCACCAAGCGACGGCATCGTTGAGCCTCGGGCTGGCAAAGGCGGTGCGGTGTACACATTCATGCAGAGCCGCAAACATCGTCGCCAAACTGGCCCCGTAGACCACCAGGGCTGGCAGCGCGATCCAGCTGTGGGATCCCATCTGGGTTAGCCACAGGCCACCGCTTACCCCCATCACCGCCAGGTGGCCCGCCAGTTGCAACAGTCCGGCTCGGTTGGAGCGGGTATTGAGCTGCTTGAGGCGCTCGACCGGGATCAAGCGCTGCGGATTGAGATGATCTATATCAACCGGAGTTGCCCTGACCGACATAGGTGGCTCTCGTGAGCTGAGAGGAATGGATGGAATCTATCAAATTTCAACGGCTGATTGCCAGAACGAGTGCGCCGACCAGAGGGAGAGCTCTTACCCATGACTACGAGGATCCGGTTGATCCAGCAGGACAGGGGAATTGCGATCCAACCCGGACACAGGGCCACTGCCCGCCAAATCCAAGGGATCCCCTGAGGCTAGAGCCAGCAGATTGGCCCTTAGAACCGACTCCGGTTGCTCCCCAATCGCAGAGCCCAGCAGTTCCCCTTCCCGATCCAAAAACAAAAAATGAGGGATCCCGTTCACCCGATAGCGGCTGAGTTCCGGCAACCATTTCGGGTTATCCACATTCAGCATGACAAAGTTAACGTGTTGGGCAAACTCCTCTTTCAGGCTGGCCAGCACCGGTGCCATCGAGCGACAACTGGTACACCAATCGGCGTAAAACTCCACCAAAGAGGGCTTGGCATTGGCCTGAGCCTCTTCCAGCGGCACACTGCGTTGCACCAGAGCTTCCAGGCTGGTACTGGCACTCCGACTTTGATTGGCCAAAAAGAGTCCCGTTGCCAGAATCACTGCGGCTACAGCAATCAGCCCATTGCGCAGTCGTTTCGCCCAACTTTCGCTCATGCCCAGTCCCTCTTGTCATGTCCAGGTATTGCTCCCAAGGCCAACTTGGCCTCAAAGTCAGGGATCCCTTACCTTTATCCCTCTGCCTTCACCGTTCTAGCATTCAACCCAAGCCTCCCCAACCCGCAGCCCTCCACGACTTTTACGGGTTTGCTCCACAGCTTTACCAACTGCGCTACCCTGCCCCTGGCGATCCGGCTCTGGCTGCCCGCGTGAAAGATCGCTTGGATGCAGCCGGGATCCCGACCCAACTTGACCCAGATCGGGGACTGGATCATAGAGCGTGGAACCCACTCCTCTTGATTTACCCCGCAGCCCAGATCCCGGTGGTGCAGGTGTCGATTCAGCCGCAACGGGATCCCGCCTACCACTATCAGCTGGGGCAAGCCCTGCAACCTTTACGAGAAGAGGGGGTGCTTGTCTTAATTCCCGCGACGAACATTTGCTGCCCCTCTTTGTGGCGGCTGGGGCAGGAGGAGCTCCCTGGCAACAGATCTTCCAGGGGTATATATACCTACGGGGTGCTGAGCATGGCAGCCTTTCGGTTTGGGTGAGCTCCATTGGCTTTGCTCAGGATCCAGGCCATCCTTCAACACAACACCCAGAGAGAAAGGAGAAAGGCAGGGATCCCTGCTGGAGGAGAGGGCCTTGTAAGCGATAATGGGTGCGGCGTTTGCTCTAATGGCTCAGCGATGCGCATCTCCTTGAAGTGGTTGCGAGAACTGGTTGACTTCGAACTTGCACCGGAAGAATTGGGGGAAGCCCTAACCCTGGTGGGATTTGAGGTGGAAGACATCGAAGATCGCCGCACCTGGGCCGATGGGGTCGTGCTGGGCAAGATTCTCAAAGCGGAGCCTCACCCCAACGCTGACAAACTGCAGGTTTGCCAAGTGGATCTGGGGGCTAAGCAGCCTGCCACCATTGTCTGTGGAGCCGCCAACGCCCGCGCTGGGATCCTCGTTGCCGTTGCTACTCCCGGCACCCATTTGCCCGCCATCCACCTCACCATCGAAAAAGCGGAAAAGCGCGGCGTTACCTCTGCCGGCATGATCTGCTCTTTGGCGGAGTTGGGCCTGGAGAAAACCTCGGAAGGGATCCACGAATTTCCCCCCAGTCTGGATTTGCACACTTACCCCTTGGGATCCGATGTGCGCCCTTTGCTGGGCCTAGATGATGTGGTTCTGGATCTCACCTCGACCGCCAATCGTGCCGACGCCCTGAGTATGGTGGGGATTGCCCGCGAAGTGGCTGCCCTCACCCGCAACCCCTTGCACCTGCCCTCTGTTGCTCCTCTCAAGGCCAAACCGATTGCCGGCCTCAGTCTTCAAATTGCCGATGCCAAAGCCTGCCCCGCCTACAGTGGTGTGTTAATCGAGGGGGTAAAAATTGGCCCTTCCCCCGATTGGCTAAAACACCGTCTGGCCGCCGCTGGGATCCGCTCCATCAACAATGTAGTGGATATCACCAACTTGATCCTGCTGGAATGGGGCCAACCGCTCCACGCCTTTGATTGGGATCGCCTGCTGGCGGCGCTGGACAATCCGAAAAAGCCCGCTATCGGAGTGCGCCTTGCCCAGGCTGGAGAAACTCTGAAAACCCTGGATGGCCAAACCCGCACCTTGCAGGCTGAAAGTCATCTGATCACCGCCGCTGACAAACCCGTAGCCCTGGCGGGGGTGATGGGGGGGGAAGAAACCGAGGTCAACCTGGCCACCACCAACATTTTTCTAGAAGCTGCCCTGTTCGACCCTGTGGTGACGCGGCGCTCCGCTCGTTCGCAATCTCTGCGCACAGAGGCTTCTGCCCGTTACGAACGGGGGGTCAATTTTGCCAGCCTGGATCAAGCACGGGATCGGGCGGTGCAGTTGATCCTGGAATGGGCCGGAGGAAAAGTCACCGGCCTCACCTCCTTTGACCAACGCCCCTCCTTAGAACGCACCCTAGAACTGCGCCTGTCTCGGCTGATCGATGTGTTGGGGGATGATGTGCAGGCGGCAGATGTAGAAGAGATCTTGCCTGCTTTGGGCTTTCAACTGTCCCCCTGTGGGGTAGCAAGCAAATCTGATGGGAAGCCCGCCACGCCTGAAACCGAAACGGCGGCGGTGACCCGTTGTGTCTGGCAGGTGAAAGTTCCCCCCTATCGTCTGCGGGATATCGAACGGGAGATTGATTTGATTGAAGAGTTTGCCCGTCTCTACGGCTACGACCGCTTCTCGGAAACCCTACCCCCAGAACCTCAGGTGGGATCCCTTTCGGTGCGGGAATCCCTAACGCGCCAGGTTCGGGAGGTTTTGCGAGGCATTGGCCTGACAGAGCTCTATCACATCTCTCTGTGCCCGGTGGAGCCAAGTCTAGAAGACATTCAGGTGAGAATTGCCAACCCTCTCTCACCCGAATATTCAGCTGTACGGAATGCTCTCCTACCCGGTTTGGTGGAAGCTTTCCGCTACAACTGGGATCAAGGCAATGGCCCGCTGCAAGCTTTTGAAATCGGTCGGGTCTTTGCCCATGCTCTTCCCCTTAGCCCTCACCCCTACCTAGAAGCAGATCACATTGGCGGCATTTTGGGTGGGGATCCCAACCCCAACGACTGGCAGCACCACAACCGACCGATGGACTGGTTCGAGGCCAAAGGGTTGTTGGTCTCAGCCCTAGAACGGTTGGGATTCAGCCCAGAGTTTCGCGTTGACCCCCCAGCCCAGCAGGCGGCAGAGTTACATCCCGGTCGTCAGGCCAGCCTGTGGATCAAGGGATCCCGGATCGGCCTATTTGGGCAGTTGCACCCCCGCCTTTGCCAAGAAAAAGGTCTGCCGGATCACGTGTATGGATTTGAGCTGGAACTGGATCCCTTGCTAGAAGGCATGGAGAAGCGGGGGATTGTGCAATTTCTGCCCTTCTCGCCTTTTCCGGCTTCGGATCGGGATATCGCCTTTTTTGCCCCAGTTGGGCTTTCTGTGGGTGAGTTAGAGCAGGCTATTCGCCAAGCTGGAGGAGCGCTGCTCCAGTCGGTGCAATTGTTTGATGAATATCGTGGCCCAGGAGTGCCTGAGGGTCAGCGCAGCCTAGCGTTCCGTTTGGTATATCGTGCGCCGGATCGCACCCTCACCGACGCTGAAGTGGAAACCGCCCAAAGCCAGGTGAGAACCCAATTGGAAAAACAATTCCAGGTCACCTTACGAAGTTAGTTCCCCTGCTCTAAGGGATCCCTTTTGGCAAACTCACTTGAGACTAACCCCTGATGTAATTCACATCACAGCTCAGCCTTGACTTGCATCACTTCGATTCTCTCCTGCCTTTTCTATCGTAAGGACATGCGCTGAGGAAAGGTGTACTCCCCCTACAACCTCAAGGAGAAGTGATCATGGCTAACTATAGCAAAAAGGCTTGGGATTCCGCTGAAGAACTGCGTCCTGCTGGCCTAAATCAAGATGAATTGACGGATGATGAACTGGAAACGGTAGCCGGAGGATTTTCATAGATTTCCGCCAGGATCCCTCCGAGATGTTTACGAACCCAGCCAAAAGTCAGCGTTTTACCCTGCGCTGCTGTCAGAGCAGAGGCGTCATCAGTCGCTGAGTGCAATCAACCTTGAGTAGGAACTGGCCTACAAAAAAAAGGATCCACTGTTGTGGATCCCTAAGAAGATTAGCAAAGTCAATCAAGCGATCAGAAGTTGAAGACGGCCCGCAGAGCGCCCACACCAATGGTTGGGTCGTTGTCGCCCGGCAGAGCACCGTTGGGGTTGCTCACGAAGTAAGCGGCTGGGGTCAAGGTCAGGTATTCGTTCACCGGGAAGCTGTAGTAAACATCCACGATGAAAGGACGGCTATCCCAGACACCATCGTTGCTGGTGGTTACAATCGGCTGACCAAAGACCACACCACCCTGAGCTCCTTCAATGAACAGATCCGGGAAGGCAAAGCCAAACAGGAATCCGTTGAAGTCTTCATCGCCAGGATCGATGGTACCGGCGGGAACCACGTTGGGCAAATTGTAATCGATGTTACCAGTGGTGAACCAGCCAGACAGAATGATGCGGGGGCTAAGCTCCCAGTTGGCGGCCACAGAGAAGGCATTCACGCGAGCAGAGTGAGACACATCGGTGACACTCAAGGGCCCACGGAAGAGGGAAGTGCCGTTGGCCAAGAAGCTGGGATCCCCATTTTGTAAATAGGTGGTGGCAAACTGCAGATACAACTCCAGGGTTTCCGTCGGCAAGAAGCCTAGCTCAACCGCATGGGCACTATCGCCACCCGTCAAACCAGAGTCGCCAAAGCCATTGCCCAGGCGTTGCCCATTTCTGGTGCTGTAGCTATAGGCCAGACGGAACTGGTCACCAGGGCGGAAGCGGAAGCCAAACATCGTACCACCCGGCACGTCAGCGGTGGAGTTGGGGGCATCGGCGAAGTCCGACAAGGCATCGAAGGGAGTGCCGTAGTTGAACACATCGAACACGCCCGAGCCAGAGATACCGGCGTAGATGGTTGCGGCATTATTGAAAGCCGGGAACTGATAGATCAACTTGGCCAGGGTGAAGGTGCCACCGCCACCGCCACCGAAACCAGGGCCAGGGTCGCCATCAAAGAACTCGGTCACAGCATCACGGGCTTGCAAACGAATCCGCAACCGATCCCGCCCGGTGAAGGAGGCATCGAAGTTCAAGCGCACCCGGTAGGGCAGGGTCATGTTGGCTTGGTCTTGCTCAGCAACCGTTACACCATCCACAATTCGGTCATCGGTGAGGGCACTGCCGTAAATGGCGGTGATCACTTGGGCATTCAACTTGGTGACGGGGTTGAAGACTTTCCCCTTCAGGTCGGTGACGTCGGCTTCCAGAGCATCCACACGACCGCGCAGGGCAGCCAGTTCAGCGGCAAATTCCTCTTGTAGGCGCTGCAGGGTGGCCAAGTCTTCCCGAGACACTTTGTCGGCCAAGCCAGCAGCAATCAGCTCATTGATGCGATCCAAACAGGCATTCATACCAGCGGCAAACTCGAAGCGGGTCATGGCCCGGTTGCCACGGTAGGTGCGATCAGGGTAACCAGCAATACAGCCGTAGCGCTCCACCAAAGATTGCAGAGCTTGGAATGCCCAGTCGGTCGGCTGTACGTCAGAAAGCTCAGAAATAGCAGTGACCGGCCCAGAAGCTTGGGCATAGGCCATTCCAGGGGTCAAGACTGCTGCTGCACCCAGGGTGCCAGCCAACAGAGTCTTCCAGTAATTCGCGTGTTTCGCGGGCATGTTTCTCTCCTTGTTCTTTTCCTCACACCTGTTTGGCTGTAGCGATGCCTTCTAAAAGCAACAAACTGCCTAACTCAAGAATGAGCCTGACAATTGCGGACTCTGGAAAAACATGATACAGCCATAATCCATATCGTCTACCACTTTACACACTTTCTGCGTGAGACTCAATGCGAGACCCAACAGCGGTAGATGATCCAGGCCCAATATCCATTACTCTACATCAGGGATCCAGCCCTGGCTAGCAGTGGATCCCCTGTGAGGCTGTAAAAGGGGCTGATTTGCGCTCTAAAGGTGGGATCCAGAGGGTGTGGCTGCGGGGACTCGCAGGTCGGAATCCCCCTGGTGACAGACCTAGTAATACTTCTTATCCCCGCTCGGGTAGAAGGGGCTGATAAACTGCAGGAGAATACTTGGCCTTTTTCACAAGCTCTGAACCATTATGAGTCCTAGCCTGCAAGCCGCTCAAACTCAGGCGCGAGTGCCTACTGAAACGATCCTGACACCGCGCTTTTACACCACCGATTTCGAGGCCATTGGCAAGATGGGATTGGGGGATCGAGAGGCGGACTTCCACGCCATGCTGGAGGAGTTTCGCGCCGATTACAACCGCCATCACTTCATCCGCGGCGAAGAGTTTGCTCAGGATTGGGAAAGCCAACTGGATCCACGAGCGCGACAGTTGTTTGTGGAATTTCTGGAGCGCTCCTGCACCGCTGAGTTCTCGGGCTTTCTCCTTTACAAGGAGCTGTCTCGCAAGCTAAAGGAAACCAACCCCACCTTGGCTGAGTGCTTTGCCTTGATGAGCCGCGACGAGGCCCGCCATGCTGGCTTCCTGAACCGGGCTATGGGAGACTTCAACCTGGCGCTGGATCTGAGTTTTCTGACCAAAAACAAGGCTTACACCTACTTCGCGCCCCGCTTTATCTTCTACGCGACCTATCTCTCGGAGAAGATCGGTTACTGGCGTTACATCCTCATCTACCGCCACCTGGAAGCCCACCCCGAAGACCGCATTTACCCGATCTTCAACTTCTTTAAGAACTGGTGCCAGGACGAGAACCGCCACGGCGACTTCTTTATGCTGATGCTCTCCAGCCAGCCGCAGCTACTCAAGGGGTGGATCGCTAAGCTGTGGTGCCGCTTCTTTTTGCTGTCGGTGTTTGCCACCATGTACCTCAACGATGTCGGTGAGCGCCCCGATTTCTACCGCCTGATTGGCTTGGATCCCCATGCCTATGATATGGAAGTGATCTACAAAACCAACCGGGAAGCGGCCAAGGTGTTTCCGGTGGTGCTGGATGTGGAAAACCCCGAATTTGTCCAGCGGTTGCAACGGTGTGTGGCCAACAATGCCAAGCTAAGGGAGATTGCCCAAGGTTCTGGATCCCTGAAAGGGTTGCGCAAACTGCCCCTCTACTTGGCCAATGGCTATCAATTCTTGCGGCTCTTCTTGCTCAAGACTCGGCCTGCCGGGATCCATTTGTGGGAACAGCCTGAACCCCAGCCACAAGGGGCTACCGTTCCTGCCTGAGCCGCTCTCAATTCCAGCTCAACAATAGACAGACCATGAACATTGCCACCGAGATTACCCCCCTGTTTTTGTTAGCAACGCTGGCGTTTTTGGGTTGGGGATTCTGGCGTGCCCGCAAGCGGGGATCCGTTGCTGTCTGGGTTTGGCTGCAGGGATCCCTACTGTTGCTGCCGTGGGTGGCCTTTCTGGGGTTGCTGCTGTTTGGGATCTATCTCAACTTTGCCGGGTTCTTGTTGTTGCTGCTGGTCTTTACGGGGCTCTACATTGCTGTTGGGCGCAAGGCACGGCAATTGGCCAACCAAGAGCTACAAGCCCGCCGTGAACAGCTGGCCCGGCAAATGGAGGGACAGCCAGACTCCTTAGGCTCTTTGCAAGAAGCACCGCCAGAACCCAGCATCGGCACCTCAGAGGCAGCACTCCATCGTCTTTCTGCCGAGGACTTACAGGCGATTCAGTCCATTTTCAGTATTGATACTTTTTTTGCCACGGAGACCATTCCCTACGGGGAAGGAGCGATCTTCAAGGGCAACCTGCGCCAGGATCCAGAGGTGGTTTTACCCCTATTGCTCAACAAGTTAAAGGAGCGGGTGGGGGATCGTTACCAGCTGTTTTTGGTGGAGGATCCCTCGGAAAAGCCGGCGGTGGTGGTGCTGCCGGATGAGATTGTCAACTACCGGGCTTCTACAGGAGCCAAGATTCTGGCAGGGGCGCTGCTGTTCTTTAGCTTTCTTGCCACGTTGGAGGTGGGGGCCAATTTGTTTGGCTTCCGCCTGCTGGATGCGCCGGGCCGTTGGGTGGAGGCTTTGCCGGTATCCGTCGGCATCCTGGCCACTTTGCTGATGCATGAGGCGGGTCACCGCTGGATGGCGGGTAAGTATGGGGTGCGGCTCAGCCCTGCTTTTGTCATTCCCAGTTTTGGCATTGGTACGCTGGGATCCCTGAATCGGATTGAATCGCCGGTTCCCAATCGCAAGGCCCTGTTCGATATTGCCTTTGCTGGGCCCGCAGCGGGTGGGCTGATTTCGCTGCTGGTGTTGCTGGTGGGGTTGGTGCTGTCCGGTTCGGCGGGCTTGTATGTGCCCACGGATCTGTTTCGCAGCTCGATTTTGGTGGGAACCCTGGCGCGCTTGGTCTTGGGGAGTGAGTTTCAATCGGAGGTGATCGCCATTCACCCGCTGGTGGCGGTGGGGTGGATTGGTCTTGGGATCACAGCTTTGAGTCTGCTGCCGGCTGGTCAATTGGATGGCGGAAGGATTGTGCAGGCGGTGTATGGGCGGAAGACAGCGGCCCGGGCCACTTTCATCACCCTGATTGCATTGGCGGTGGCATCTTTTAGCAATGTTTTGGCTTTGTACTGGGCCTTGTTGATCTTGTTTATTGCCCGTGAGCCGGAGCGCCCACCCCAGGATGAGATCAGCGAAACCGATGGACAACGGGACGCTTTGGCCTTGCTGGCTTTGTTTTTGATGGTGATGACCCTGTTGCCGATTGCACCGGCTTTGGCGGGCTTCCTCAATTTCCCCAATGGGTAGCTCGATGGGGGTGTATAAGTTTCCTCGCATGACTCGGGAGGAGATTGGGGAGATGTTTACAACGGAAGATTTAAGGCAAACCCGCTTTTACCAAGATGTGATTCAAGAAGGAATCCAACAGGGGATCCAGCAAGGACAAGCAGAACTCACTCTAAATCTATTGCGTCGCAAGTTTGGGTCTTTGTCTCCTGCCCAAGAAACTCAACTGAGGCAGCTACCGGTTGCTGATTTGCAAAGCCTAGCCGAGGCACTTCTGGAGTGGAGCTGCCCTGAGGATTTGGAAACCTGGCTCCAGCATGGCCGCTAAAGAGGGGAAAGGCTTTGGAAAATCACCGGATCCCAAGGGATCCCCATCGCTTTCAAGGGTGCTCCGTACCTCACGTAGCCAGATTGAGTCTGTTTTGGCACGGGCCGTTCAACACCATCAGGCAGGGCAACTGCTTCAGGCTATCCCTCTCTACGAGTGGATTTTGGAAAAGTGCCCCAACCATCCAGAGGTGCTGCATCTGTTGGGGGTTTGTCGGCAACAACAGGGATCCCTGGATAGCGCCATTCAATTGATCCGTCGAGCCCTCACCCAGCAACCCCAATTTCCCGATGCCCACTTCAATTTGGGGATCGCCCTCAAGCAAGCGGGTCGGCTGACTGAGGCAGAGACCCACTTTCGGCAAGCCCTCAAGCAAGGGGGGCCGGATCCAGAGGTGCTTTACCAGCTGGGGTTGGTGTTGCGGCAGCAGGGGCAGTTGGAAGCGGCACGGGATCCCTTGGCACAAGCCCTTGCTCTCCAGCCAGAGTTTGCTGATGCTGCCTATACGTTGGCGATTGTCTTGCGGGACTGCGGCCAAGAAACAGAAGCAGCCCAACTGTTTGAGCAACTCTGGCAGCGGGATCCCGCCGATTTGGCGGCGGGGTTGGGATGGTGTGTGAGCCAGTTGCCGCTTGTGTATGAAACAGAAGATCAAATCTGGACAGCCCGGGAGCAGTACCGTCAGGCTCTCCTACGGGTAAAAGGGACATTGGAACCCCTGCTGCGGGATCCCCGCCTACGGGAACGGGCTGCCGCCGGGATCGGCTCGGTACAACCCTTTTTCCTGCCCTACCAAGGCCAGAATGACCGCGATCTGCAACAGATGTATGGATCCCTGATTCATGGGGTGATGGCCGCCCGCTATCCCCACCCCCCCACCCCAAAGCCCCGCTCCCCAGACAAGCTGCGGGTGGGCATCGTTTCTGGCCTATTTCGGGATCACTCGGTGTGGAAGATCCTCACCCGCGGTTGGGTGGAAGCTCTGGATCGAAGCCAGTTTGCCCTCTACGGCTTTCACACCTCCGACATTGAGGATGAAATCACCCAAGCTCTGCCACAGCGGCTGGATGGCTTTGTGAGTGGATCCCGTAGTTTCGAGGACTGGCAAACTCAAATTCGCTCGGCTCAGTTGGATGTGATCCTCTACCCAGAGGTCGGGATCGACCCGATGGCGGCGCGGTTGGCAACGCTGCGGCTGGCACCCGTGCAAGCCCTGTCCTGGGGACACCCCCAAACCTCCGGCCTACCCAGCCTGGATGTGTTCTTGAGCAGTGAGGGCATGGAGCCAGCGGATGGGGCCAGTCACTACTGTGAGCAGATGCTCCCCCTGCCTGGGATCGGTACCTACTACGTGCCTGTGGAGACAGCCCCGGCCTCGGTGAACTGGGAGTCCTGGGGTGTGGATCCGGACAAGGTACTCTACCTTTGTGCGCAATCGCTGTTCAAATACTTACCTCAGTACGACTGCGTTTTCCCCCGCATCGCTGTTGCAGTGAAAGACTGTCAATTTTTGTTTTTGCGAGGGCGATTTTCCCAAGGGATCCGGGAGCGCTTTTGGCAGCGGATGCGACGTGCCTTTCAAGCCTACGGTCTGGCCGCCGAAGAGTATGTGCTGCTGTTGCCGGAACTCTCGCCCCCAGAATATGCCGCCTACAATGCCCTAGGGGATATCTACCTGGATAGCATCGGTTGGTCGGGCGGAAACACCACCCTGGAAGCCTTGCCCCATGGACTACCAATCGTCACCCTGCCGGGATCCCTGATGCGAGGCCGCCATACCTACGCCATTTTGCAGCAACTGGGGATCCAGGAGACCATCGCCCACGGCCTTGAGGAATACATCCAAATGGCCAGCCGTTTGGGCTTGGATGAGCAGTGGCGAAAGCAGATGGGTCAGCAGGTGGAAGCCCGCCAAGAGTGCGTCTACCGGGATCCCGCGCCGATCCGGGCCCTCGAGCAATGGTTGCTCAGGCTGAAGTGTTGACAACCTGTTGGCAACCTGTGAAAACCCCATTGGGGGATCCATTTTGTATCAAAGTTTCTGGTTTTAGTGAAGGATTGATAAGCATCCTCAGGAAATCTGGCGTGAGCTCGATAGAATTACTTTATATTGTTTATATTGCCTCAAGATGCTTTGCCAGCAAAGAAAGTGAGCAGTTGCATTTGAGGTTTTGTTCTGTTGGCGTGTTCAATTTCTAACGTTTTGAGGGCTCGGGATCGCTCGTAAGAGATGTAGAGTTCGATGCCTAATCTGAGGCATGCTACCGGAACACAATTGGCATGATTTGCATTAGGAGCCTTGACTGATGAACCCAACCCCTCGGTCTCTGTACCTCAGCCTGAGCTTGGTTCTCGCCACCTCCCTCTTCGCCTGTGCCCCACAATCTCAGCAGCCGGATACTCCAGGGGCAAGACAACGGGTCACCATTTTCGGTGCGTTTGTGGAGGAAGATGCCCGGCGTTTTGAAGCCTCGATGCGACCTTTTGAGGAACGGACTGGCATTCAGGTGGACTATGAAGGTTCGGGTGACTTTGAAACTCTGATTACGGTGCGGATGGAAGGAGGGGATCCCCCAGATATTATTGCCTTTCCCCAGCCGGGTCTGATGATGGAGTATGCCCGCGAGGGGCGCTTGGTGGATCTGAGCGAAGTGATCGATAGCCAACAACTGAGCCAAGGGTATCGTTCCTTCTGGTTGGAGCTAGGCACCGTCGATGACACGCTGGTGGGGGTGTGGTACCGTGCTTCGGTCAAGAGCTTGGTTTGGTATCCGGTGCCCCAGTTTGAAGAAGCGGGCTATGAAATCCCGGAAACTTGGGATGAGCTGTTGGCCTTGTCTGACCAAATTGTGGCGGATGGGGGCACCCCCTGGTGCATCGGCATTGAGAGTAGCGGTGCGACCGGCTGGGTGGGGACTGATTGGATCGAGGACATTTTGCTGCGCACCTCTGGCCCGGAGGTCTATGACCAATGGGTACGCAACGAGATCCCCTTCAACGATCCACGGGTAAAAGAAGCTTTTGAGAAAATGGGTGAAATTTGGCTCAATCCTGACTATGTGTTGGGGGGCACGGTAGGCATTCTCACCACACCCTTTGGGGATGCCGCCAACCCGATGTTTGAGGATCCCCCGGGTTGTTATCTGCATCGTCAGGCCAGCTTTTTGCCCGTGTTTCTGCCGCCAGAAGTGGAGCCGGGCCGCGATATCGACTTCTTTTATTTACCACCGATCAACCCCGAGCATGGCCGCCCCGTCATGGGAGCTGGGGATGTGATGTCGATGGTGAACGACCGACCGGAAGTGCGTCAGGTGATGGAATACCTGGCCACCGCAGAAGCCGGACGAGCCTGGGCCGAGGCGGGGGGCTTTCTTTCTCCCCACAATGACGCTGATCTGGACTGGTACCCGGACGATCTCACCCGTGCGCAGGCAGAACTGTTGCGGGATGCCGACACCTTCCGTTTCGATGGCTCCGACATGATGCCAGGGGCTGTGGGTACAGGCACCTTCTGGACCGGGATTGTGGACTACATCAGTGGGCGGGATTTGGACACTGTGCTGCTGGAGATCGAGCGCAGCTGGCCCCGAGACTAGCAGTGTTGGGCTCAGAGCTGAAAAGACTGAATGAAATTGGGAGAACAGAATCACATGCAAGGGGCAAGCGCCGCTGAAGAGGGCGGCCTATTGGACAGTCAACCGGCACGTATTCTACGCCCTATTTTGGGGTTGATCGCCATTGTTGCTGCCTTTGGCTGGAGTACCGGCTTCATGCGGGATCCGAATGCGCCCGCCTGGCAGTTGCTGTTGGTGGCCTTGGCCGTTGGCGTGCTCGGGGTTTGGACGCTCTTCTTCTTGGCCAACGATCTGGTGTCGCGCTTTCCACGGGTATGGGCGGAGCGGATCCGTCCCTACATTTTTGTGGGGCCAGCTCTGTTGCTCCTGTTTGCTTACCTGATCTTTCCCACAATTCAAACCCTGTATTTCAGCTTCTTGGACGCCCGTTCGCAGCGCTGGGTTGGTTGGCAAAACTACCAGTTTGCCTTTACCGACCGCACCATGTTGATCGCTTTTCGCAACAACCTGCTTTGGTTGCTGTTGGTAACGGGGATCAGTGTGTCGCTGGGGTTGATCATTGCCGTGTTAGTGGATCGGGTGCGTTGGGAGCCACTGGCCAAGTCGTTGATTTTTTTGCCGATGGCGATCTCGTTTGTGGGAGCGAGCGTGATCTGGCGCTTTGTGTATGCTTTTCAACCGCCGGGGCGACCGCAGATCGGCCTGCTCAATGCCATTTGGACCCGCTTAGGCGGGGACCCGATCGGCTGGCTACAAACTCAGCCCCTGAATACTCTGGCCTTGATCGTGATCATGATCTGGCTGCAGACGGGCTTTTGCATGGTGATTCTGTCGGCAGCGGTGAAATCCGTGCCCAGTGAACTCCTGGAGGCCGCCCGCATTGATGGGGCTAATGAGATCGAGATTTTCTTTCAGGTGATTCTCCCCTATGTCAGCAAAACCATCATGACGGTGGCCACCACAGTGGTGATTCTGGTACTGAAGGTGTTCGATATCGTCTACGTCATGACCAGTGGTCAGTTTGGCACGGAGGTGATCGCCAACCGTATGTATTCCGAGATGTTCCGCTTCCGCCACTTTGGACGGGGCAGTGCCCTGGCGGTGATCCTGTTGATCGCGGTGATCCCGGTGATGATCGGCAACATTCGCAGTTGGCGACGTGCCCAGTAGCTTTCTCTGCAACGCTTTTTTTATTTAATTCAAATCTTATTCAAACTCCTTTCCCTTTCAGCCTTTGCCCGCCATGAAGCAAGCCACTTCCGCTCACCCAGCCCATTCTTCGGCTCTACAACGCTGGATGCAAGGGATCCCGTTGCGGGCCTTGATCCTGTTCCTTTGTTTTCTGTGGACCTTGCCGACAGCAGGGTTGTTGATCAGCTCGTTTCGGCAGCGCAGCGCCATTATCAGCTCCGGTTGGTGGACGGTGTTTGCCCATCCCTTTGAGTTCACCCAATGGACCCTGGAGAATTACCAGTCGGTGCTCACCTCCGATGGCATGGGACGAGCCTTTTTGAATAGCCTGCTGGTGTCGATCCCGGCCACCGTGATCCCGATTACCATCGCGGCTTTTGCCGCCTATGCCCTCGCCTGGATGCAGTTTCCAGGGCGGCAGTGGATTCTTGCCGGGATTGTCGCCTTGATGGTGGTGCCTCTCCAGATGTCGTTGATTCCGATGCTGCGGATTTATACCCAACTGGGTTTGAACGGCACGTTTTTGGGGATTTGGCTGGCCCACACAGGGTTTGGCTTGCCTTTGGCCATCTATTTGTTGCACAGCTCGATTGCTGGCTTACCAAAGGAGATCATCGAGTCGGCAGCCGTGGATGGGGCGGGGCATTTTTCCACGTTTAGTCGCTTGGTGGTGCCCCTGTCTTTGCCGGCCATCGCTTCCTTCGCCATTTTTCAGTTTCTCTGGACCTGGAATGACCTGTTGGTGGCGTTGGTGTTTTTGGGAACCCGACCGGATGTGGCGGTGGTCACGGCACGGTTGTCGGAGTTGGTGGGATCCCGTGGGCAAGATTGGCCGATCCTGACGGCGGGAGCTTTCATCACGATGGTGATTCCGTTGTTGGTGTTTTTCTCGCTGCAACGCTACTTTGTGCGCGGTCTGTTGGCAGGTTCGGTGAAGGGATAAAGGGCGAATGTAGCGCTCCCATCTTGAAGGGATCCCGGACGAATGGCAGGATGAGCTCGGTTGGATTGCCGTTCGCACCACGAGCCGAAGGTTGAGTGTGGCCGATGTCTGCTGACCCTTCCCCCAGTCAGTCCCTTGCGCTTGAGCAGGAACTGCCCGCTCCGTTACCACCGCTTTCGGTTCGTCTTAAAGAGATCGCTGCGGTGTTTCTCAGGCTGGGCTTTCTTGGGTTTGGTGGCCCGCAAGCCCATATCGCCATGCAGAACGATGAGGCGGTAACCCGACGCGGCTGGATGAGCCAGGAACAATTTACAGAAGGGGTGGGCCTGTGTGAACTGTTGCCAGGGCCAGCTTCTACCCAAATGGGGATCTACATCGGCTATGTGCGAGCGGGTTGGGCGGGGGCTGTGTTGGCGGGCTTTTGCTTTATTGCCCCGGCCTTTGTGATCGAGGTGATGTTTTCTTGGCTGTACTTTCGCTTTCAGAAGGTGCCGCAGCTACAGGGGGTGTTTTTTGGGGTGGCCCCGGTGGTGATCGCTATTATCCTGGCCTTTTGCTGGAAACTGGGCCGGAAAGCGGTGAAGGATTGGAGCCGCGGGCTAATCGCGGTGGCGGCTTTTGTGCTGCTGCTGCTGGCGGGCGTGAATATCCTGCTGCTGTTTGCTCTGGCGGCTGCGGTGGGGCTGGTGCTGTATGGGCCCCGTCGTCCTTGGCCAGGGATCCCCGGTTTGCTCCCTTGGCCGCTGCTGAGTTTAGCCCAGACGGTGGTGGCTACGGTTCCGCCCGAAACCCTGACCCTAAGCAGTTTTTGGGGCCTAGAGCGCATTGGTACCTACTTTTGGCCGATGACCCTGTTTTTCCTGAAGGTGGGGAGCGCCATTTTTGGGGGGGGCTTGGTGATCATCCCTTTCATCGCCGAGGAGGTGGTGGAGCAGTTGCGCTGGTTGACACCGGCGGAGTTTTTGGATGGGGTGGCAATTGGGCAATTTACCCCTGGCCCGGTAGTGCTGACGGCAGCCTTTATCGGCTACAAGGTGGCGGGGGTGCTGGGGGCGCTGACGGCAACAGTGGCGATTTTTGCCCCTTCTTTTGCCTTTATTCTGCTGGCGGCTCCGGTTTTGTTACGGATACGGCGCAATGCTTGGGCCAAGGGATCCCTGCAGGCGATGACTCCGACGGCTCTGGGGGCGATTGCGGCGGCCACGATTCCGTTGGCACAAAATGCTTTGCTCCAGGACACCCCTCTGGCTTCGCTGCTGGCTCTCCTGATTGGCGGAGCAGCGTTGGTGGGGTTGATGCACTTTAAGCTACCCACCTGGCTGTTGGTGTTGGCGGGAGGAGGGGTAGGCTGGCTGGTGGGAGGGCTGGTGACCTAAGGCAGTGGGTTAGATTGCAGAAGACTTTGTTGGCAGGACAATGCCACAGAGAATGCCCATCACTTGCTCTAGCTCCGCCGGGATCCGGTAGAGGTTGAGATCCTGCAGGATGTGGTGTTCCCGTCGTTGGTAGAGACAAAATTGCCAGATATCGCCAGTGGTTACGGCTCCGTATAGGGTGGGGATCCCTGACAGTTGCCCCCGTTGCTCCAGCCACAGATCGAAAGCAATCAACTCAACCGCCAGTTGTGTGATACCACGGCTGAGATCCGCCCCCTTGGCCTCGATCACGATCATCTGCTGCTCCCCGCGCAGGAGATAGTCCACCTCCCCCTTCAAAAAGCGATTCACCTCAATGCCGTATTCAATGCTCAGTTGTAGGGGTAAGCATTCCAGTAACTTGGTCAGAACCGGGCTGATCAACAGTTCCCGCCGCGCCATCTCGCTGGTGAGAGCGGCTTTCGGCAAGTATTGCAACATACTCTGGTGTAGAGTAGCAGCCCCCACCGCCAAAGACTCCGGCAAAGCATAGGGCAAATCTTGCAAATAGCGCCGTTCCAGAGTGACGGAGAGTTCAGCCAAAATATCCGCCGGATCAAAGCGCAGCTCAAAATACTGAGAAAAAGTGTAGGAACGTTCTGGATCCAAAATGGGCGGCATTGTCGGGGATCCCTCTCTCCTCGTCCCTCCTGTCCTTACCTTAGCTTGAACATACTCCTGATTGACACTCCCCCGGTTAGAAACCGGGGGATTCTCCCTTCTAGCCCCTTGCAACCTTAGACTGCAAGGTATTCATGGAGTTCAGGGGATTGCCAAATACCCCATCCCCTGAGCCGACCCTACCTATTACGGGCAGGGCTTCTTTTAGACTCAAAGGACACGAAAACCCGTCCCACTGGGCAATGTTCATGACGCTC
>NZ_JAFIRA010000054.1 GCF_022848905.1 Thermostichus vulcanus str. 'Rupite' | reverse complement strand
GCTTGAGTGTGGTGGTGACCCGTTTCATGGGGACTATTGTATGTACTATTTCTGTTGCTGAATAAATTCAGCCTGTGCGCTTATATCCCCCGGTTAGAAACCGGGGGCTTTACGCTGCTTTTCGTAAGCCGTTGGTAAAACATTTGGGACAGTTCTCGATTTTGAACAGATTCATCGGATGCTGGCCGATGTTCTGAGGTTTGCGCCCATACCCACAGACAAACTCCCTGCCCCCTGACTATGATTGGAGCCATTTATGGAGGCTGAGAGTGTTGGGGTTGCGGAAAAAACAAGGGATCCGCTGGAAAGTGCTCTGCACCGCTAAGGCGATCGGGGCGCTGCTGAGTGGGGTGCTGTTGCTTTTGGGGTGCACGGCTCATGCGCAGTTGTTTGGGCCGGGCCATTCCCTTCTTCAGAACTTTGGTCAGAATGCCAGTTCCCCGCCACGAGAGAGTCCTCAAGTCATTCCCCAGCAAGAACTGGAATCCCTGGCCACAGCTAGCCTCAACGCTTTTTGCCAGCAACCTGCCGCAGAGGTGGCTCGCAAAGCGCAACTGCGCCAACAGGCCCACCAATCCGACCGCGCCTGGGCGGATTACACGCAAATCTTGGCGGATCATCGAGCCGCCTTGATGGCCTGTCGTAGTCAACGTTGGCCCCAGATCCAAGCCATTTGGGTGCGTCTTCATCCTTGTGATGCCAATACGGGGGTGTTGGATCAGGTGTTTGACCAAGTGGTGAATTTGGGGTACAACCGCGTCTTCATCGAAACCTTTTACGATGGCCGCTCCATTTTGCCCCAGTCGGATTTTCCGGGCGGGGTAGGAATTTGGCCCAGCCTTCAACCCAATACCGATCTCTTGGAGTTAGCCCTCAGAGCCGCACGACAGCGGGGTTTATCGGCCTACGCTTGGGTATTTTCCCTCAACTTTGGCTACAGTTACGGGCAACGAGCGGATCGACAGGTGGCGCTGGCCCGCAATGGTCGTGGCATTACCACTGTCTTGGATCCAGCCACAGCCCTTTCGGAGGACTTGGGAAGCCCGGGTGAGGTTTTTGTGGATCCCTTTCACCCGCTGGCTCGACAGGATTTTGCCGGGTTAATTGAGCAACTCCTACACCGACAACCGGACGGGATCCTCTTCGACTACATTCGCTATCCGCGCGGATCGGGGGGAGCCAGTCTAGCCACTGGCGTCAAGGATTTGTGGATTTATGGGGAAGCTGCCCGGCAAGCCTACCTGGATTTGGCAGAAAATCTGGCAGGTCGAGCGTTGTTGGAGCGCTATTTGGCTCAGGGATATGTGACTGTGACGGATGTGTTGCAGTTGGATACCCTCTATGGCGAAGAGCCCCGCTGGCGCTGGCCAGGGGATCCCAAACCGGATTGGGCAGGGATCTCATTGCTGGAAGCCTTAGAACCCTCAGCAGAGCCGGAGCCTGAACGGGAGCAGAGGGAGATACTCCTTGAAGCACAACTGGAAGAGGTGGATCCCACCCCCTCTCCTACCCCTACCCCTGACGCAGCAACCCGACAGGAACGCTGGCAGAAGGAGCTGTGGTTCCTTAGCGTTGACTTTGCTCGCCATGGGGTACTGGAGTATCTGAACCAGGCGGCTGACCTGGCCCGAAGCCGTGGGATCCCAGCAGGCGCGGTCTTTTTCCCGGATGGCAACCAAGCGGTGGGAGCAGGATTCGACTCCCGTCTCCAACCCTGGGATCGCTTTGACCCGAATATGGAATGGCACCCGATGGCCTATGCCAAATGTGAGGATGCCTCTTGTGTAGTAGAGCAGGTGGAGCGAGTCTTAGCGGCGGCCTCTCCCCACACCTTTGTCTGCCCAGCCATTGCTGGATTGTGGGGACAACCCCAACGACAACGCCCGACTTTAGAAGTGCAGATGGGAGAGCTAGCCCGTCAATTACCCCAATTGCCTTGTGTGAGCCATTTTGCGCTGTCTTGGATTGAACCGGAACTGGAGCGTAGTCGCCAAGCCTGTCAACTGTGAGTTGATTTTCGCGAACCGGTGGGGTTGAACCAGTTGGACTACCGGTTGCACTAGTTGCACTATAGTAGGTACCAAGACTTACCGCTTCTTCACCAAGAACGATTGGAGTAACAGACTGTGGGGCTATTCAGCCGATTCTCCCGTGACATGGGCATCGATTTGGGCACTGCCAACACGCTAGTCTATGTGGCTGGCCGGGGTATCGTCCTACAGGAGCCCTCTGTCGTCGCCATCGACCAAAACACTAAGCAACCCCTTGCCGTCGGAGAAGATGCCAAAAAGATGTTGGGTCGTACACCCGGCAACATTGTGGCGGTGCGTCCTTTGCGGGATGGGGTGATTGCTGACTTCGACACGGCGGAGATGATGCTGAAACACTTCATCCATCGCGTTCACGAAGGCCGCTATCTCATTGCTCCCCGTATTGTCATCGGGATCCCCAGCGGAGTGACCGGGGTGGAACGGCGGGCGGTGATGGAAGCTGCTCTACAAGCGGGATCCCGGGAAGTGTATTTGGTAGATGAACCTGTGGCGGCGGCGATTGGGGCAGGCTTGCCCGTGCAGGAAGCTACCGGCAACATGATTATCGATATCGGTGGCGGCACCACTGAGGTGGCGGTGCTCAGTTTGCAGGGGATCGTGCTGAGTGAGTCGGTGCGGGTGGCCGGGGATGAACTCAGCGAGGCCATTGCCCAGTACATGAAAAAAGTTCATAACCTCACGATCGGGGAGCGCACCGCCGAGGAGATCAAAATTCAAATCGGTTCCGCCTACCCGATTCAAGAGGAGCTGACCATGGAAGTGCGCGGCTTGCATCTCCTCTCAGGCTTGCCCCGTACTGTCACGGTAAAAAGCACCGAAATTCGTGAGAGTATGGCGGAGCCCCTCTCGGTGATCGTGGAAGCGATTAAGCGCACTCTGGAACGTACCCCACCGGAATTGGCGGCAGATATCATCGATCGGGGCATTATGTTGGCAGGGGGAGGGGCTTTGTTGAAGGGCTTGGATGCCCTGATCAGTCATGAAACCGGGATCCTGGTTCATATTGCCGCAGATCCCCTCAGTTGTGTGGTGTTGGGTACGGGCCGGGTTCTGGAGGATTTCAAAACCTTGGGTCGAGTGCTGAGCAGCAGCTTCAAAGGCTAACCCCCAGTTCAGGGGGATCCCTGTTTTAAGTGTGAGTCGAGTGGGTCGAAGGGGTATCGCTTGAATCGGCTACGCCAGTGGTGGATGCACTATGGCCTAGGGTTGCTCTTGTCTGCCCTAGCAGTGGGGGTTGCCTTGGGATTGCGCCAAACCCAGGGATCCCTGTTGGTGGAGCTCTACAGCTGGATTACCACCCCCGCCCGCCCGCCTGTCGATCCGTCTGTGGTATTGAACCAAGCAGCTACCCGCGAGTTACAGGCCCTGGTTGCCGAGTTGCAATATCAAAACCGCGAGCTGAAGCGACTGCTGCAATTTACCGAGCAAATGCCCCAAAGCGGGATCCCGGCAGCGGTGGTGGGTCGTAGCGCCGACCATTGGTGGCAACAGCTAACCCTGAGCCGAGGCAGACAGCAGGGGGTGAAGGTCGGGGATGTGGTGATGGCTCCCGGCGGGTTGATTGGGCGGGTGGAGTCGGTTACCCCCAATACCAGCCGTGTATTGCTAATCAGCGATCCCACCAGCCGAGTTGGGGTCATGGTCAGTCGTAGCCGTCATATGGGTGTGATGCGAGGCACCGGCACCCAAAACGCCATTTTGGAGTTTTTCGATAAGGATCCTAAGGTGGAGGTTGGGGATGTGGTAGTCACCTCTGGCCTAAGCAGCTTCTATCCTGCGGGAGTGGTGGTGGGAACCATTCGAGCCGTGAATTTGGATGCCAGCCCTGCCCCGCAAGCCACCGTCGAACTGTCAGCACCACTGGGCCTCCTAGAGTGGGGGTTGATCTACAGCTATGCTCAATCCCCTACTGCTCAACCTTAAGTACTACCTCAACGGGCTGGTGACGGCCTTAACCGGGCTGTTGGCTGTTGTCGCTCCCTGGTGGCGGGGGCCGGGTCTAGAACTGGCCGGGCTAACCCCCGATTGGCCGTTGATTTGGGTGGTGTGTTGGAGTGTACGGCGCAACCCTTGGCAGGGAGCAGTAGCCGGGATCACCTTGGGTCTGTTACAGGATGCCCTCACTAGCCCGCGCCCTACCCATGCTCTGGGATTGGCAGTGGTCGGGATCCTAACAGCTCGATTGCAAAAACAACGCTACATGCAGGAAGACTTTATCTCAGTTGCCTTGATTGTCTTTGGCATGGTGGTGATTGCCGAAACCCTGATGGCTCTGCAATGGATGCTGTTGACGACCTCCGTTTGGCAGGGATCCGATGGCATGAGCTTGACGGGAATGGAAACATTTCTGGATGGATTGTGGAACCCAATTCAGCCCTCCGGCACCATTAGTGGCGACGGCCCCCGCTCTCTAGAAAGCATTTGGTGGAATCACCAACGCAATGCCCTGACCTCGGCCATCTTAAGTAGCCTATGGGCGCCGGCTCTTTACTGGCCCCTCAGCCATTGGTGGCAGTCTCAGGAACGGGATCCCAAAGAGGTTTAACTCATCCTGTGGTTTTTTCTTCCGATCAACAGCCCTGAATCGCTCCCGGATCCCACTCATCGGGAGCCAAGTTTTGACCTAAAATGACGAAGCCATCTGCGATCCACAAAGGATGGGCAAGCAATGCGCAAAGCAGATGAGCAAAGCAACCGGTTTGGAATGGTTAAGAAGGAGGGATCCATGCCGCATACAATCGTCACCGATATCTGTGAAGGCATTGCCGATTGTGTAGAGGCTTGCCCAGTAGCCTGCATTCATCCCGGAGACACCAAAAACGCCAAAGGCACCGACTACTTTTGGATCGAGTTTGCCACCTGCATCGACTGCGGCATTTGTTTACAAGTCTGTCCGATAGAAGGGGCAATTGTACCGGAAGAGCAACCCCAACTGCAGCGGGTGCCCAGTTAGTTGAGTTGTTATTGCCGTTTTTTAGGGTTTTTTACGGTGTTCAGACTGCGAGGAGCCTTGATTAGGAGCTTCAAGCATCCCACTCTAGCTCAAGGATGCCAAAGCCACGATGCCACTGGTCAACCAGCTGAGGGCTAAGATTCCCCCTAGGAAAGTCAACGGGATCAAGCCCACCAGGCGCCACCACTCCAGATCCAGTGCAACCGCCGCCGCCCGTACCTGCCAAACCACAAACCACAACAGAGCTACCAAACCCAAAAGGGATCCCGCCACACCTCCCAAAGACTGAGCTGGCCCCAACAAAAGCCAGGGCAAACCGGCAAACCCTGTCAGACAGAGCAGCGCTGCAAAAGAGGGAGCGGACCGTCCAAAACAAAAGGCCAGCAGCTGCAACAAAGCTGTCAAGGTAACCCAGCCCAAGGCCCCCATCAACACGGCCAATATCATTCCTGGTAAACTTGCTCCGGTGCGGCGAACGGCATCCAGACTGTTCAGCAACCCCACCACCACAAAGGCTTGCCAAAGAACGGGCTGTTCCCGTAGGGCCCGGAAAGTACGCTCAGGCATGAACCAAGCGCCGTAGATGTTGTCCAGCAAAGAGTCGAGCATTGTCGGGAAGGAGTTACATTCCCACTTATCCTAGCCTGAAGGGTCGGTGAAATCCTTGAATCCATTCATCATCCGCAAGGGATCCCATCTTTGACAGCCGGAGGAATGAGGTATGATCGGTGAAGGATTCTGTGGCGTTGGTGACTGCCGTTATGTTTTTCTGATCTATACCTTTCGACAATTAGGATGGGTTGTGGATGTGAGAGCAGTAGGCCAAATTCAGTTTGGAAACTATCAAGAATCATCCCCGATATCCTAAACTGGATTCTCCAGGTCGAAAACCACGGTAAAACGGCGCAATAGAATCTCCAAAAAGACTCTCGATGGGGGTCTTTTTGTTTTTCAAGGGTGTCTCAAGTCTGTATTGAGTCCAGTCTCAGGCAGTCCAGATTCTACTTAGGTCGGCGATTGTTTTGAGTGGGATCCGAGCTGGGCTAGGGAGCTGTATTTTTTTGATGAGTTTCCTTGCGTTGGGCAGCAGGGATCCGGTGCAAATTCAACAGCATCATTGCGCTGAGGGGACGTGTATTCGCCAGCAGACCCATCCCCAACACTACCCAACTGTTAAGCCCAAGGCTAGACAATAGCCAACCCAGCAGTAATGCTGATAGCCCCCCTTCTGCAATTGTGGCCAAGATCCAGGCCCAGGTGCCCTTCCAGTGCTGAGACAGCAACGCCCACTGTAATCCCCCCACCCCGATCCCGATCAGCAAACCACGAGTTATACTGCTCATCGCCAGCACAGCACGTTGAGGCAAGGGATCCACCACAATCCAGTCGAGGATATCCATTCCCAGTAGCGGGGCCAAAAACTCGGCACCCACCCACCCCAAGGCCGTTCCCAGTCCAGTTGCGCCTATCCACCAGGGAGAAACCCGTTGTCGCAACACCACCCACTGCAGCAAACCGATCACCAAACCGATCCCAGCACCAGCCAAACCACTGGCTGCTGTTCCTAGGACTCCCAGAAGCCGAATCAAGGCTCCTACCCCCAGATAACCGAGCGCAGCTGCAGCAAAATTAGCTACCAGCCAACCCAAAGCCAGCCCTTTGCTTAGGCGCGGCGTATTGAGAATACGGGATCCAGACTTGCTGTTGAAATATTCCTGTCCGACTTGCTGTTCCACCTCCCGCAGGCCCTGTTCTGCCGAGAGGTTGTCCGGTTCTAGCCGCAACACTCCCTGATAGTCCATTTGCGCCAGCCCCCAATGCCCTTGTCGCTGGTGGGCCAGAGCGCGGTAAAGGTAGTAGCGAGCTTCGTTGGGGGCCAAGGAGATCATCTCGTTCAGGAGATGCACCGCCATTTTGTACTCCCCTTCTTCGATTAAATGCACCGCCCGTTGTAGATTCCCCTCATCGGTTTGCGGTTTGGGGGCGACCCGACCCATCGGCTGTTGGGTAACCTGTTGGCCAAATCCAGTCGGGATCCGTTGCGGTCGATGACTTTGCGGTGGAGCAGAGCGATCCGGAGCGGTAGAGGAGGCCACTTTATCGCTGTAGACCGCCCGCAACTGCTGGCTGACCACCTCCATGTTGGGGGGTCTGAGAGCCGGATCTTTTTCCAGACAACTGAAAATCACCTTTTCCAGCGCATCCGGAATGCGGTGGGACAGCTTGTGCTCCCGAAAAGGTCGGGGTTTTTGAAAATTGTGGACATGGTACCAGCCCTGCAAACTGTCGGTATCCGGCTCAAAGGGCAGTACTCCAGTCAACAATTCGTACAGCAGCAACCCCAGTGAATAAATATCAGAGCGGGCATCCAGTTTTTCTCCGCGCATTTGCTCCGGTGACGCATAGACCATCGTGCCCAGAAAGTAGCCGGTTTGGGTCAGGCCACGAGCGGTTTCCCCCATTAGTTTGGAGATACCAAAGTCGAGGATTTTGATGCGCTCCTTTCCATCCGGCCCCTTCTGCACAAAGATATTGCTGGGTTTGATATCCCGGTGAATCACCCCCCGGATGGAGTGTTTGCCCAAGTCCATTTGAAAGTTGTGGGCGTGGTGGAGGGCTGAACAAATCTGTAGGGCTAGGTTCACAACCCTTACCGGGTGTAGGGGGCCTTCTCGCGTTAAAATATAGTCCAAACCCTGGCCAGTGTAAGGTTTGGCATTCAAGTACTCCATCACCAGATAAGGCTGGTTTTGATACATTCCATAGGAGCGTACCTGCACAATGTTGGGATGTTCCCCCAACAAAGCACTCACCCGGGCTTCATCCATGAAGCGTTGCTGGAGTTGCTGGTAATACTCCGGGCCCATATCGGGTGGAGGCGGGCGCAACAACTTCACAGCCACCAGCTCATCATCCAGTTGGGTATCCACAGCTTTGAACACATTGCCATAGCCCCCTTCGCTGACGTGGTAGGTCAGTCGGTAGCGGTTGCCAATCAGTTGCCCAATCAGGCGTTGGTTCATGAAGGAGGGCGGCTAGCCGTTGATAGCTCAACTACGATTCTAGTTCTAGTCAGCTTACAACCCTTGTGCGGGTTTCCCGCAACAATGCTTGTGTCCTTGAAAGAGTTAGGATTGGGGCATGAACTCTCCTTCTGCAACCGCCCCGCCAGCTTTATCTCCCTTCTGGCTTGAGGTCACCGAATTTGCCTTGCAGATCACGGCCACTGTGGGATCCCAGCTGTTGGCGGATTTTGGTCAGGCTCAACCCAGTGAAAAAGCGGATGGGAGCTTGGTAACTCCCTCCGATGAATGGGCGGATCACGCCTTTCAGAAGGCGATTGCCGCGACTTTTCCGGGGCATGGCTACCTGAGCGAGGAAGCGAACCACATCTTCCCGGAGACCGAGTGGTGTTGGGTGGTGGATCCCCTGGATGGCACCACCAATTTTGCTCGCGGGATCCCGATTTGGGGCAGTTCTCTGGCGTTGTTGCACCACGGTTTACCGGTGTTCGGCTGTGTGCATTTGCCGCCGATCCGCCAAACCTTTCATGGCTACTACCCCCAGTCCGACATCGATCCGGGGCCAGCCGCGTTTCTCACCCGCCACGACCAGGATCCCGTCCATCCCCAACCAATTCGTCCCAGCAAGGCCCACCCCGGCCCCAACCAATTGTTCAATTTTTGCTCCCGTAGCAGCCATTGGATCAGCCCACAATTTCCCTGTAAAGCACGCATGCTGGGAGGGGCTGCCTACAATATGCTGTCGGTGGCTTGCGGCACCCTTTTGGGAGCGGTGGAGCGATCCCCGAAAATTTGGGATGTTGCGGCGGTGTGGGCGATTGTCAAGGGGGCAGGTGCCGTCTGGGAACCTCTCAGTCCTGAAGATCCTGAGCTGAGCCAACCGTTGATCCCTGGCCAAGACTATGGCCACCTAACTTATCCCACTCTGTTGGCAGCTCAAGCGGAGTGGATCCCGTTGTTTCGCTCCTTCATTTCTCTGTAGCCTTCATACACCGCCAGCACGTTGTACCAATTCAAGAAAAACACCCGGCACAGCTCCAGGGCCAGTTGCGGGCGACCCTGCTCGATCAGCCAGCGTAGCAAGGGTTCTACCCGTTTTTCGTTGAGCCATCCCCCCAGCGACAACACCCCCCAGAGCAGTTGGTGCAGAGGGGTCATCTGGATCATCAGGCGCACTTCCCAAGTGGGGTGTTTTTGGTAAAAGAGGATCCCCATGCGGCCCCGTTGCCGTTCCCGCTCGATCAAGCTAGGGATCTGCTTCAGCTCAAAAGGGGGGTGCCAGTGATAGCCCGCCGCCTGTGGACATTTCACCAGCTTCAGGCCCAAGCGTTTCAGGCGTACCCCCAACTCCAGATCCTCCCAGCCGTACAGTTGAAAGCGTTCGTCAAAAGGGCCGGCTGAGGTCTCTGCCGCCAACTGCAACCAATGACGGGCAATGGCGACGTTGCCAGTGGCAAAAAAGGCTGCCGAGAAATCTGTCGGTTTGAAGGGCTCAGAACGGGGATCCTGAAAATTGCTGGTGTTGATCACCCGCCCGTAGGTAAATACCTTCCCCTCATGGGCATGGTTGGGATCCCCCGTCACCCCTTGCTGCTGCAACATCTGGGCATGGCTGGCCAAGAAATGCTCTACCACCACCAGGTCGCTATCGATGAAGATGATCACGGATCCCTGAGCATGGCGGAACCCGAGGTTACGGGCGGCAGCAGGGCCTCGGTGCTCTTGACACAGTAGCTTGAGGTTGGGTAACCCAACTGGGTTTGTTTGCAGCCATTCCACGGTGCCATCGCTAGAGCCGTCATCCACCACCACCACTTCATAGCCGAGGTAAGGGCCGGGCTGCTGCTGGGCTAAAGCCCGCAAACAGTGCTCCAGGATGGGGCGGCGGTTGTAGGTAGGAATGATAACGCTGAAGTACACCGGGGATCCCTAAGATGGCTGTGGAACGGTTGAGGTGATCATCCATGGGCAATCATGTGTTGATCATACAGAGGGGATCCCTGTGGCTGGGGGGTCTCTAAAGGCAGACATAAATCACACGAACCGGGATCCCCCACAAAATCACACAAAAATAAGGAAGAGGAGAAAGGTTACACTGTTGAGGCTGCGGCTGGAGGCTTGCCTGTGCTACTGACCAAGGGCTTTGAGGTGGAAATGTACACTGGTACTGCCACCGGGGAAGTGGTGGGCTTGTCGGATCGGATCTGCCAGGCCCTGCCGGGGTTTGTGCGGGAACCGGATCGGCGTAATGTTGAGTATATTACCCCTCCTCTGCGTCGCTACGAAGATTTAATCTGTGCCTTGTTGCAGCCGCGGGCGCAGTTACGGCAATTTTTGTGCAGCCTTGGCCCCTACACCCTGTTGCCGGGAAGCACCTTGGCTTTGGGAGGTGCTGACCACTTCGAGCGTTCCGATCCGGACAACCCCTACCACGACTATATCGAGCGCACCTACGGCACCCAGGTGGTCACCGCCAGCATTCACATCAATGTCGGCTTGCCAGATACCGAGTCCATCTTCCGCGCCTGTCGTCTGTTGCGGGTGGAGGCTCCCCTCTATCTAGCCCTGAGTGCTTCCTCCCCGTTTCTGGATGGGCAAGTGACGGGATCCCATTCCAGTCGCTGGCAGGTGTTTCCCAAGACCCCGGCCCAGGTACCCCTCTTTCGAGATCACGCCCATTACATTACCTGGATGCAGGAGCAGTTGGCCCTGGGCACCATGCAGAATGTCCGTCACCTCTGGGCTGCTGTGCGCCCCAATGGCCCGGAACGCCCCTATCACCTGAACCGGGCGGAGCTGCGCATCTGTGATTTGGTGGGGGATCCAGTGATGATCCTGGCGATTACGGCGTTGATCGAGGCACGACTGTTGCAGTTGCTGGCAGATCCGGAGGCATTGGATCCCTTGCGGGGCGCATTTACTCCGATGGAACTGGAGACTCTTTGTGATCAGAATGAGCAAGCCGCTGCCCGACACTCTCTACACGCAACCCTGATCGACTGGCAAAAGGGCCGCGAACGGGTGGCGCAAGAGTGGATCGAAGAGCTGCTCACAGAGGCTTGGCGCATCGGTCAACCGCAGGGGTTTGGTTGCTTTTTGGCTCCGCTCCAGACGCTGCTGAAACAGGGCAACGAGGCCCAGCGCTGGTTGCAACAGGTCAACCAGGGATCCTCTCCCGCCCAGGTGTATCAACAGGCGATTCAGGAGCTGGCTTTCCAGGAACAGGCGATGCTGGAAACCCTGTGCCAGGCAGTGGGATAACCTAGGTCACTGTTTAGATTGGGTTACTAGATCGGGCTAGATCCGGCTGAGATCCGGCCTAAGATTCAACCGAGGAGTTAACCAAACTGTGGGCCGCCCGCTTGTAGGCTTCGTCCAGGGTTTCCGCCAGGGTGGGGTGGACATGCACCAAGGTGGCCAACTCTTGGACACTGGCTCGGCGGGCAATCGCTTGAGCGGCTTCGTGAATTAAATCGGCCGCATGGGCGCCAAAAATATGGGATCCCAGTAGCTGTCCGGTGGCCTTATCGAAGACCAGCTTCACCATACCGTCGGTTTCTCCGGAGGCAATGGCTTTGGAATTACCGCCAAAATAGGTGCGCACGGTGCCAACGCTGTAGCCCTCCTCTTTAGCTTGGGGTTCCGTCAACCCGACAAATCCCATTTCCGGGTGGGTAAACACCGCCGCCGGAATGCTCAAGTAATCCATGTAGGTGGTGCGGCCACAGATGTTTTCTACTGCTACAATCCCCTGAGCCGCTGCCGTATGGGCCAGCATCATCTTGCCCGTAACATCGCCAATCGCCCACAGGTGGGGTAAGTCCGTGGCCATGCGACTATCAACGGGAATAAAGCCCCGTTTACCAATATCGATCCCCAACTCCGCCAACCCCAACTCGCGCGCCACCGGGATCCGTCCGGCAGCCACCAAACAGCCGTCCACAGCAAGGGTTTCCCCAGTAGACAGGTGCAGGGTCACCGGCTTGCCAGGGATCACCTGCTTGGCCAGCACCCCTACCCGTGTTTGAATGGGGCGGGGTTTGATCAGCACCCGTTGTGCTAGACGAGCAATGTCTGGGTCAAATGCCGGCATCAGGGTATCTAGCGCCTCGATTAGGATCACCTCCGATCCAAGGGCAGTATAGACATCCGCAAATTCCTGGCCGATGTAGCCACTGCCGATGATTGCCAGCTTGGCCGGGATCCACTCCAGCCGCACCGCTTCATCACTGGTAAAGACGGTCTTGCCGTCGGTTTGAATGCCAGGGGGGATAAAGGGCTGGGAGCCGGTGGCGATGATCACATTTTGGGCGGTGTAGGTTTGGGATCCACTTGCTCCTTGCACCTCAACCGTTTGGCCGGAGAGCAACTTGCCCTGTCCCCGCAAGATCGTTACGCCCAATTTCTCGAGGGAGCGGGTCATATCAGAGCGGATTTTCTCCACCACCCTTGCCGCATGGGCTGCAATTGCCCCCCGGTCAAATTGGATGGATCCCACCTGAATGCCCAGTTCAGCACTGTGTTGCAGTTCTCGCAAGCGACCGGCTACCGCCAACAGAGCTTTGGACGGGATACAGCCGCGATTGATGCAGGTTCCCCCCAGTTCTGCGGATTCGATAATGGCCGTTTTCAGGCCGCATTCGACAGCATGGAGGGCCGCGCCATGTCCGCCAACGCCCGCGCCAATGATGATCAGGTCGTAATCGAAGCTCATGGTGAAAAAAGGTGGACAGGTGCTTTATTTTCTCATTCCCCTGGCCCTGTGACACCCGATCTCCAGAATCTCTCAGCAGGTGTGGGTCGGTGGGATCCCTTCACGCAGGCTCCACCACCTCTTGTAAGGCTTGGCGGGCAATGCGAGTGACATAAACCGTCACGGCGACGGTCGCGATCAACCCAAGGATGCGAATCACCCATTGGGCAGCTTGTACTTGCGGATCCAACTGGGAACTGCCCATATTGGCCAGGGATCCCGCCAACGAGCCAATGTACACGTACATAAACGTGCCCGGTACAATCCCCGCCGTGCCCACCACATTATCCAAAAAAGAAACTTGGGTCAGACCAAGGGCATAGTTGAGCACATTAAAGGGAAAGGCCGGCGACAAACGAATCAACCCGACCATTTTCCATCCCTCACGCCCCACTGCCCGATCAATAGCCGCAAACTTCGCATTGCCAGCAATCCACTTGGCCACCCGTTCCCGCGCCAAGTAGCGTCCGATCAAAAAGGCCAAATTCGCCCCGATCGTTGCCCCGATCACCACATACACAGCCCCAGCCAGCACCCCGAACACGGCCCCTGCTCCCAAGGTCAACACCGAAGCCGGTAGAAACAGCACCGTTGCCACAATGTAGATGCCAATGAAGATGATCGGCCCCAGTGGCCCCAATCCTTCGATCCAGGCTAGAGCATCGGTAAAAAAGCTCTGCACAGCTCCAAACACTCCCAATTGACGTGCCACCCAAAAGACAACAATAGCCACACCCACGCTAACAGCAAGCTTGAGCCAAGACCGCCGCTTGCTAGAGGTTGTGCTTGGTTGAGATAGATCTTCCATCGGTCAAACTCCTACAGAATGGGTGAGCCTTGAGATATGCGAAGCATCCATCCGATTCCATCCGATTTACAGCCCTTTGCGCCAAGGCCACGCTAGCGCGACCACTAGTCACCTAGCACGAAATTAATCTCCTTCGCGACAGCGGTGCGGAGCACCCTAGCACCTTGCTGTTTTGAGGGTTAAGGCTTCACCAACTGACTCGATCCCGTAATTGTTCCAGTCGGGTTGGGCCGATACCATTGACCCGTTGCAAGTCTTCTAGAGAGGTAAAGGGACGGGCCTCGATGATGCGCTGGGCAAGGGCAGGGCCAACCCCAGGCAGTTGTTCCAGTTCGGCAGCACTGGCGGTATTCACGTTGATGCGGATGGTTGCTGCTGATTGGGTGGGCGTAGTTGCAGCAGCCGGGGCGAGCGGTGAATCTTGACTAACCTCAATCACTTCCACTTCCACCCCTTCGAGATCCGGTTCAGGCAAGGAAGCGGTGGCGGGAATGGGGTTGGGGCACAGACGGGATCTCTCTTCAACCCGTTGTTGTAGGCGGCGGCTGGGGCCAAAGCGAGCATCTGTAATTAAACGGTCGAACTCGCGCACGAAATTATCCACAACCACGCGATTGCGGATAATCAGCAGGTTCTCATCGTTGGTGTGGTTAGCCGCCACCGACCAGTTGTGGGATCCGGTGATGACGGTGGCATTGGCAGTACCGGGGTCGATAATGCCGAACTTGTGGTGCAGTTTATCGGTACGAGCTAAGTTTGGCACTCCCACCGATTGGGCCGGCAGAGTCCAGGGCAAACGCACGGGATCCACCGTGCAATTTTCACTGGGGAGCAGCAGGCCCCACATCTCTAGCGTGCGGCTGTAATCCCGAAAGGCAAAACCAGGATCGAACACCCCGCGAATCTCCACGTTGCGCTCCCGCCGCAGTTGCTTCATCTGGTTGGCAATGCCTTGATCCGTAAAGACAAATAGGGCCAGATCAATCTGTTGCTGCGCTTGGGCTAGGGTGGCGGCGATGATGCCGTTGGAGGTGGCTTCGTAGGGTAAGGAGCGGCTGGTGGGAGAAAAATGCACGCCCACGATCGCATCGGCAATATAGACGGTTTCTAAAGGTCGTCTGGGCTTTTGCACCCCAAACTGGCTATCGGGCAATCCTCCAGGGCCATCCCCCCACATGGTGTTGAATTCGTCGGTATAAATGCGAGCTAGCTCTGGGCTTTCCAACAGCACCATATGATTGGCATTGCCGACACTACCGGGAGAGTCAAAATCACCGTGGATATCGGAGAGGGTGAAATTGGCGGATCCCATCAATACCTTTTGCCCGTCGATGACGACAAACTTGTGGTGCATCAGGCCACTCCCCTTGGAGCCGTCGGCGGTATCATCCAGCCAGGGCACATTACCCCGATCCAACACAGCATAGATATCCCGCGTGGCAATTTCCTCTTCAGAAAAGCGGCCATCCCGGTTCACATCCACCAGGTTGCGGTACTCTTCAAATTTGCCGCGGCTGCGCTCGTCTAGCGCCTGCACTTGGGCGGGGGTCAGCTCATGCCAGGCCCGTACATAGGTGTTTTCGGTGATAAAACGCACCGGGATTCCCGCTTGACGGCGCTCCACCAACGCTTGGGCGATCAGAGGCAGGTTTAATTCTTGAACGGCAATATCAACTGAACTTTGGGCAGAGCGGATCTGGGACACAATCAGCTCTTCTAAGTTGTAGCCGTAGCGATAGATCTGTCGATAGGGATCCCGATAGGTGCTCTCGCGGCTGTGGTTAAACTCCACCCGAATGCGGGGATGTTGAGGCAGAGCGTCAAGGGTGGGCAGCTCCGGCTCCCGTTCATAGGGCCTGGGCCTGGGGCCGACCCAGTAACCGATGACCACCAGTACCAGCAGCAAGGCTACCCACGGCAACCAACGGCGAATTTGCCGTAACCACGGAGGGATCCCGTTCATCGTTCAATCTCTCAACCTGCCAAGCCCGTCACACCACTACCATATCGCCTGTTTTTGGAGCTTTGGGGCAGCCAATTGTGCGGCAACAGGTACCTGGGAGTTTCTCTTCTGCCCCCTGCCGACTGCCACGGTAGGCCCAATAGGATCAAGCGGTAGCTTTTCAATTTATTAACTATGATGTCTGTTCGTAAATTTTTCTTACTGGGTTTGGTGGCCTTGGCCAGCCTGACGCTGGTTGCCTGTGGCTCTGGTTCGAGTGAAACAGCGATTTCTCCGCCTCAGCCCAGCCCGACGGTGTCTCCCACCCCTGCACCTCAAGATATTGTTACCATCGCCTCCGGTAATCCTGACTTCAGCACCTTGGTGGCAGCTTTACAGGCGGCTGACCTGGTGGGTGCCCTACAGGCGGAGGGACCTTTTACCGTGTTTGCGCCCACCAATGCTGCCTTTGCGGCTTTACCTGCGGGTACGGTTGAGTCGCTGCTGTTGCCGGAGAACCAAGCGGAACTGGTGCGCATTCTCACTTACCATGTGGTGTCTGGCTTAGCTCCCTCCAGTGCCCTCAGCTCCGGCCAGCAGGTTACCACTTTAGAGGGATCCCCAGTAACGGTCACGATTGAGGGGGGACAGATCCGCATCAATGATTCCAACGTGGTTGTCGCGGACATCGAAGCCTCCAATGGCATCATCCACGTCATCGATGCCGTGTTGATCCCACCTCAGTAGGGTTTCACGCATCATAGATCTAGATAGATCTAGAAAGATCCAGCGGTTTAGCAAGGAGAGCGATCATGGAACGGCCCAAATGGGTGGCGATTGCCACAGGGATCCTAGCGATTGCGTTGGGGGTGGGCTATTTGCTGTTGGTGCAGCTCCTAGACTATCGCGGTGGAGAATTTCTGCCCGCACCGCTGGATCCGCTGGCGGTTGTGGGGGGGAATGGATTGAGGTAGGTTTGCGGGAAACTTCACCCCGTGGCTGCAGAGGGTCACAGGGATCCCTGGCCTGGTTGGCTTGCCCGAATTGAAGAGGGATCCCTGTTTTTCGTCGAATTGTCCCTCGAACTTAGACAAAAACGTGTACCCGGCTACAGCAGACCCTATGCTATAGAAGCGAATGCGGATACGGTTCGCTACAGGTGCTGGTGTTCCAAATGGCCCAGCAGCCACGGGATCCTTCGGGCAAGCTGTGGGTTGGGATGGTGTTGTCGCGCTCCACTTGGGTGTGGTTGTTGGCAGGGTTGGGTTTAGCAGCCCTCAGCCAGTATGTGCAATGGGTCGGCGGGATCTACGGTGCGGTTGCTCCCTACTCTGTACCCCTGGCCGATCTGGCAGTGCTCGGGATCCTTGGCGGGACGGCAGCAGCGGGGCTCTCGGCACGAAATTGGTGGCAACAGGCTCGCCAGCAACCAACGGCTTCAACCCAAAAGCACAAACCGCTGCGACGGGTCAAACTCACGCCGGATCAGGTGCAATCGGATCTGGAGAATGCGGATCGCCTGATCCAGAAGCTACAGGATGACATCAGCCGCCGCGCTCTGCGGGCCAAGATTCAGGAAATTGATCAGCGTCTCAGCCAGCAGGAGTTGCACTTGGTTGTCTTTGGCACCAGCTCTGCCGGGAAAACCTCCTTGATCAATGCGTTGCTGGGTCAGCCTGTGGGCGAAACCGCCCCCACGTTAGGCACCACCCAACAGGGATCCATTCATACCTATCAACTGGCCGGCTTCAAGGGCTCTATTTCCCTTACCGATACGCCGGGGTTGCTGGCGATTGGAGGGGCGGGGGAAGCTGAGGCTCGGTCGTTGGCCCAGAAGGCGGATCTGCTGATTTTGGTGGTGGCGGGAGATCTGCTGGCTTCGGAATATGCCGAATTAATCGAATTGGCGCAACTGGGTAAACCGGCTATTTTGGCCCTCAACAAGACCGATCAGATGCTGCCGGAGGAAGTGGAGACGATCCTGGCCCACCTGCGCCGACGCACTGCGGACGTGATTCCTCCTGAACAGGTGGTGGCCATTGCTGCCGATCCCGAGCCCATGAAGGTACGCTATTGCTTTGCGGATGGATCCCGGCAGGAAACCTGGGAGCCGCAATCACCTGATACCGCTAACCTGATTCACCAAATGGCCCATCTGCTGCAGCAAAAGGGATCCCATCTGCGCTTGGCCAACGCGCTGCTGCAAACCCAAACCTTAACGGAAGCTGCCCAAAAAGCCTTACAGGAAGAACGTAGCCAACGGGGACGACAAATCGTCGAGCGGATGCAGTGGGCAACAGCGGCGGCGTTAGCAGTGACACCCATGCCAGCGTTGGATGTGGTGGCCGGTGTAGCCATTCAAGCCCGCATGATCGGGGAGCTGCATCAAGCCTTTGATCGACGCATCACCCTGAAGCGGGCCCAACAGGCAGCCCAAAGCTTGGCGCAAATTTTGGTGCAGTTGGGGGGGATGGAGTTGGCCACCCAGGCGCTGGGATCCTTCCTCAAGGCCAGTCCACTCGCCCTGATGGGGATCCCGCTGCAGGCGGTGAGCGGGGCTTTTCTGACACGGGTGGCGGGTCTCAGTTATCTGGAATGGCTGCAGTCTGGGGATCCCTGGCAGGAAGAAGAGATGCAACAACGGGTCAAGCAACAGCTGCACAACCATCGACCCTTGGCTTTTCTCACCCAATTGGCCCGCCAGGCCCGCTCCAGCAGCTAGTTAAGCAACCCTTGTCAGAATGTCCGTATTTTCGCGCCACGCAAGTGTTATTTCAATATGTTTCACATGAGTGATTCTCACGAACTAGAGGATTTTCTCCTGTTTTTGCGCGATTTCGCGGAGTATTTTTAGGGTTTCGGCGGGTCAGAATTGAATCAAGATTGAATTGAGCCGGAAGAGAAGGGAATGGGCTCAAGCATCTCCGTAGCATCTTTGAATTGGGTGGCAGAGAATTTCAGTTGTGGAGGGTTTGGCTGTACCTATCTGGTGCGGGATCAACATCGTCCTGGCAAGCCCCTGTGTGTCTTGAAGCAACTCAACCCGATAACGGTATCGGGTGAAGCGGGATCCCCTCTTTCCGCGTGGCAAGAACTGGAAACCCTCTCAGCCGCTCTACTGGGCTTTCAACAGGAAGCCGAAATGTTGGAACGGGTGGGATCCCATCCTCACCTGCCGCAGCTACTGGCCTACTTTGAGCAAGACCAACACCACTACTTGGTGCAACAGTTCCTACCGGGATCTCCTTTGGATGCGCGGCCAGGAGTCCGCTGGACGGCTCAGCAGGCGATCCCCTTTTTGCGGCAGATGTTGGCCATCCTCAGCCATCTGCACCAAGAAGGAATCATCCACAGAGATATTAAACCCGCCAATATCCTGCAGGTTGGGGATCCGGAACACGCAACCTACAACCTGGTGGATTTTGGGGCTGCGGTCTGGTTTGGCGAACAACCCACCTATTCCCTGTTTATCGGTACCGAAGGCTACGCCGCACCGGAGCAATACGAGGGCCACCCCCGCCCCAACAGCGATCTGTACGCTCTCGGTCAAGTGACGCTGGAACTGCTAACCGGCCAAGCTCCTTCTCATAGCGGTCAATCCTCGTGTCAGGTGTACCCTTTGCCCCCCGCCCTCTGGCGCCTCCTGAAAAAGATGACCGAAGCGGATCCCAATCAACGCTATGCCTCCTGTGAAGCGGTTCTGCAGGATCTCGATCTCATCGAAGCTGAGCATGACCCTGGGGATGAAGAAACCATCTCCAAATCATCCGCGAAGCTGGGATCCTCACCCCGCCTGCATTGTCTGACCAGTTAGGAAGGCTCTAGGTTGACACTCCCCCGGTTAGAAACCGGGGGATTCTCCCTTCTAGCTCCCCACAGCTTGAAGCTGTGGAGGATTCATAGCACTCCGTGCCGTGCAGAGCACGAGGGAGTTCAGGGGATTGCCAACTACCCCATCCCCTGAGCCGACCGTACCCATTACAGATACGGCTTCTTTTAGACTCAGAGGACACGCGAATCCATCCCACTGGGCAATGTTCATTGCGGCATTCCAGTCGGCATCACAGTAATACCCGTCCTGCCCGGTGAACAGATGCCCACTCCTTTTCCCAATGGCCTCCGGCCCTGCGGAGCAGATCAATCCTGTCCTGTGGTCGGTTTTGGATGTGTAGGCAGCAGGACGTTTATGCAGGGTTCTGCCCGCCATTTCTAGCTTGTAGGCAGTCTTCCACTCCAAGTCGTAGTACGACCAGGTATGGCGCGATTTCCCGGCATCCGAACGCGCCTTCTGGCTCTGTCTGGATTGGCGGATACCCGAGAGGTCTTCCATCCACACATCCGCATTTACCGCCTTGGCAAACCGTACAATGCGGCGGCTAACGGTGTGGTTGACTGCCCTCATCCAACGGGCTTCTTTGCGCTCCAGTCGCTTGAGTGCTCGGTATTTACCCGCCTGTTGCAACTGGGCACGACGCTTCT
>NZ_JAFIRA010000053.1 GCF_022848905.1 Thermostichus vulcanus str. 'Rupite' | reverse complement strand
ATAGGTAGGGTCGGCTCAGGGGATGGGGTAGTTGGCAATCCCCTGAACTCCATGAATACCTTGCAGTCTAAGGTTGCAAGGGGCTAGAAGGGAGAATCCCCCGGTTTCTAACCGGGGGAGTGTCAAAGAAGATTTCATCCCGCGGACTTACAAGGTGGAAGGGTTTCGCTGCCAAGAGCGCTACGGCTATGTTTGGGTGGCTTTGGCGGATCCGCTGACGGATATCCCCGAAATTCCTGAAGTGGCGGATCCCCAGTTTCGCCAAATTCACCAGTTTTACGAAGTTTGGAAGTGTGCCGGCCTGCGCCTGATGGAAAACTCCTTTGACAATGCCCACCCTCACTTTGTCCATCAAAAAAGCTTTGGGTTAGTTTCTGAACCCGTACCACCCGATCTGGATAGCTTTGAAGAACTGGAATATGGTCTGCAAGCAACCTCAGTTTTGCCGGTGTTCAATAGCGACATCCAAAAGCAAAACTTGCAGATGACCGAGGATCGGACGGTGCGGATCCTGGAAAGCACCTGGTTTATGCCCTTCAGCCGCAAGCTGAAGATCTCCTATCCCAATGGCCTCGTCCACATCATTTTCACAGGAGCTACTCCCATTGATGATCAGACCTCACAGGTGGTGCAGTTCTGTGTGCGCAATGATTCCGAGGCGGAGGTGAGTGCCGAGAGCATCATCGCCTTTGACCGGCAAGTCACCCTTGAGGATCAGCTGATTTTGGAGGGTACTGACTACGATGTCCCCCTTGACCTCAAAGAGGAACAGCACATGTTTACGGATAAACCCGGTATTGTTATGCGCCATAAGCTGGCCGCCCTATTAAAGGCTCACGGCGAGGTAGAAGTGCGCAGAGGTGAAGTCGTTGGCTGACTTGACCTCCTGGCTCAAGGGATGCAACCCGTAAAGATTCTTGCCTTCAATAACGGATAACTTGCTCCTGTCGGAGAGTTCGCAGTGCCTGGGGCAAATGCTCCGCCAATCGCGCCGGATCCACCCCCGTCAGACCCCGTTCTTTCGCCAGTTGCAAAGCGGTCTGGGCGTGCCACCACACCCCCGCACAAGCACAACGGAGCAGGATCGACTCGTCAATCGGAGATCCTGTGCCACCCCAGCGGGCTAACAAACCCCCAATCAACCCCGTCAACACATCACCACTGCCACCACGAGCCAAAGCCGGGGTACTGGCCGGATTGACCCAACACTGACCACTGGGGGCCGCGATCACCGTTCGGGATCCCTTGAACACCACCACTGCTCCACTTTGGGACGCCGCCTGTTGAGCGGCTTCGATGCGATCCGAGAGCGGGATCCTGGGAAACAGTCGTCGAAACTCGCCCAAGTGGGGCGTCAAAATCGCCCGGATCCCCCGCCCGCGCAAGTGCTCCACCCCCAACTCTGCCAGCACATTCAGCCCATCCGCATCCATCACCCAAGGGATCCCTGTCCAGTCCCGCAGCAGAACTTCCAGCACAGGCAAACGGGTTTCTCCCAAACCTGGCCCCACGGCCAGGGCCTGAAAGCCTTTTGCTGGGGATTTTCCTGGCGGCAAGGTGGGGATCCCTTCCCAGGCATGCACCAGCACCTCTGGCAAAACAGTATGGATCAGGGGTTTCAACCCAGTGGGCACCACCATCGTCACCATCCCCGCCCCACTGCTGCGTGCCCCCAACCCCGCCAACACTGCCGCCCCAGCATAGGCCGCCGAACCGGCCACAAGCAGCAGGGATCCCTGGCGGTATTTATGGGTATCTAGAGGGGGATCCGGCGGAAAGTGAGACCCAGGCTGTAGCAACAACCGGGGGACAGTCGGGGAGCCCTGGGTCAGCAAAGCCCATTCCGGGATCCCAAACTCGATGCGATGTAACTGCCCTACCCAAGGCAGAGCCGCCTCCTGCCACAGCCCCCGCTTCCATAAGCCCAGGGTGTAGGTGCAAGCAGCCCGCACGCAGCAACCCCATATTTCGCCGGTTTGGTCGTTCAGTCCAGAAGGCAGATCCAGGCTGAGGATGGGGATCCCGCTGGCATTGGCCCACCCCACCGCCCCTACCCAGGGATCCCCCAAGGGCCGGTTCAACCCAATCCCGAAAAGCGCATCGATGAGCAGGTCACACTCTGCCAACTCCCGAAAATCTGCGATGAACTCGGCTCCCAAAGCCTTGAGATAACGGGCATGCTCCGCCGTCAGGGGCTTGAGATCTGGCTTGGCCAGCCAAACCTTCACGGTTTTTCCGGCCAGGAGGAGCTCCCGACCCACCACCAAGCCGTCACCGCCATTGTGTCCCGTTCCACAGAGGATCCCAATGCGAGTCGCCTGTGGGAAATCCCTTTGCAACTGGGCAAAAATGGCCAGTCCCACCTTTTCCATCAGGGCCGCAACGGGCATTCCGGCAGCAAAAAGGCGCTCCTCCACCTGCCGCATCTGTTCGGAGCTAACCAATCCGCTGGCAGGGTCGATTCTGGATGGAGAACTTTCTTCCTGAGCCTTTGAAGTGGAATGTCCCCAAAAAGAGTTGCTCATGGCTCTTTCGCGTCAGCGGAGCTTAGCTCTTTCGCGCTAGCGGAGCTTAGCTCTATCACATTTCCATCGGGATCCCGCACAAACAGGGCAGCCCGACCGGAAGCGCTCATTTGCACCCCGTATCCAGCTTGCAGCAGGCGAGTTTTCAGTGCCTCCAAATCATCCACTCCCAAAGCTAGATGTGGGTTGCGCCCCCACTTTTCAGCTCGGTGCCCTTGATCAACCGGATCTTCAGCCACGATCAAATGAATTTGCGAGGCACCCACCTGATACCAAGCACCAGGGAAGTTAAAGGGTAAACGCTCCACCTTCGGGATCCCAAGCACCGTTCCATAAAAATGTTCTGCCCTAGCCAGATCGGTAACCCAAAGGGCGGTGTGCAAGTGATGGTAGGCTGGCATACGAGCTGTCAAAAACACAAGCACTATTGTAGGAAAGCCGAGCAAGAGCTGTATCCTGACATCCGAGACACCCAAAAAAGTTAACCAATTGTTAACGTTTTTGTCATAAGCCCTCAACATCACCGGGATTGATGCGGTAGATTAGTGCAGCAACCCCCGCAAAGGGGATTTTTTGTGCCGTCTACGGACTGGAGAAGCTCTTGGCAAACGTTGTGGTTGTCGGTGCCCAGTGGGGCGACGAAGGGAAAGGCAAGATCACGGATCTGTTGAGCGAAAAAGCCCATGTGGTCGTCCGCTATCAAGGAGGAGTGAATGCAGGTCATACCCTGGTGGTAGCGGGTCAAACCTTCAAACTGCACTTGATCCCTTCCGGCATTCTCTACCCCGATAAACGCTGCATCATCGCCAGTGGCACGGTTATCGATCCACAAGTGCTGATTGGGGAGATCGACCAACTGCATCAATTGGGCATTTCCACCGACAACCTGTTTATTGCGGAAACGGCCCATGTCACCCTGCCCTACCATCGCGTCATCGATCTAGCGGAAGAGGAACGGCGCGGCATTTACAAGTTGGGCACCACCGGACGAGGGATCGGCCCCACCTATGCCGACAAAGCTGAGCGCATGGGCATTCGCGTTGTGGATTTGATGTATCCCGACCAGTTGCGGGAGCGCCTCAGTTGGGCCATTCCCTACAAAAATGTCCTGCTGGAGAAAATCTACAACCTGCCACCCCTGGATCCGGAGCCGATCATCGAGCAATACCTGGCCTATGCCGAACGACTGCGCCCTTATGTAACCGATGCCGCCTTGCTCCTGACCGAAGCCATTCAAGAGCGGGAAAACATTTTGTTTGAAGGGGCACAGGGCACGCTGCTGGATCTGGATTACGGGACTTACCCCTACGTCACCTCTTCCCATCCTGTTGCTGGCGGCGCCTGCATTGGGGCAGGAATTGGCCCCACCAGTATTGATCGGGTGATCGGGGTAGCCAAAGCTTATACCACCCGTGTGGGAGAAGGCCCGTTCCCCACCGAGCTGAAGGATGAAACTGGGGCTTATCTGGGTGCCACCGGAGCCGAATTTGGCACCACCACCGGGCGGCAACGGCGTTGTGGCTGGTTTGATGGGGTGATCGGGCGCTATGCGGTGCGGGTCAATGGCTTAGATTGTCTGGCTATCACCAAGTTGGATGTGCTGGATGGCTTGGATCAAATCAAGGTGTGCGTCGCCTACGAGTGCAACGGCCAAGAAATTCGTCACTTTCCCAGCGATGCCCGTGTCTTTGCCCAGTGCCGACCGATTTACGAAACCTTGCCCGGCTGGAAATGTTCGACAAAAGGTTGCCGCTCTATTGAAGAACTGCCTCCTGAAGCTCATGACTACCTAAAGTTTTTGGCGCAGTTGATGCAGGTGCCGATCGCCATCGTGTCTTTAGGGGCCAGCCGCGATCAGACGATCATCGTTGAAGACCCGATCCACGGCCCCAAGCGTGCCCTCTTGTATCCCAACGGTGGCAAGCGCGTCCACGCCCTCATGCCCGATTGAATCCATTTGAGCGGATCCTGGCCTATCCAACGGGATCCCGTGCCTAGGTTGCCTCCTGGAGCTCTGCAAGTATGTTGCTATACTTGAGGGAATCTTGTGTATGTGTTATTTCACACTTTGGCCTACGGATATGAACGACAGTACTCTCTCGGCTGTCCTGCAGCAGGAATTGGCCGCACGCCAAGAGGAATTGGCCGCTTTGGAAGTTGATTTGTCAGAGCAAGAGCTGGCCTTTGTCAACTTGCAGGGGGAATTGCGAGCCTTTGAACAGAGCTATCAACGGGTGATCCTCAGTCGGCGGCAAGAATTGCAGTGCATCGAAGAACAAATTCATCAGTACACCCTGGCGCTGGAGGCCATGAGCCACTTCCACCCTTCTGCCAGTCTGAAGCAACTGTATCGTGAGGTCGCCAAACGGATTCATCCTGATCTGGCTACGGATCCGCTGGAGTATGAACGGCGGCAGGAACTGATGGCAGCAGCCAATCAAGCCTATGCTGCCGGAGATGAAACCGGGTTACGGCAAGTGCTGATTGCTTGGGAACAAAGCCCAGAGTCGGTACACGGGGAAGGGACAGAAGCAGACTTAGAGCGGATCAGCCGCAAGATTCAGCAAATTCGCCGTCGTATGGAGCACCTGCACCAGGAAACGGCTGCCCTGCACCATTCCGACCTCTATCAACTGATGGACAAAGCCCAAGTGGCTAAGACCCAGGGGCGGGATCTGTTGCTGGAGCTGGCAACCCTGATTGAGGATGAAATTGTGATGGCTTTGCAACGGTTGGCAGAACTGCGCGCCCATCTAAAAAAGTAGTCAGAAACAAAACTGGCGTAACTGGGTTAATTCTGTCTCACTCAAATCTTGCCATTCACCCGGATTTAACCCCGTGAGCGACAACGGCCCTAACCCAACTCGAACAAGCCTCAAGGTTGGGATTCCGACGGCGGCAGTCATACGGCGTACCTGACGGTTACGACCCTCCCGTAGCGTCAGTTCGAGCCAGGTGGTGGGGATGGAGCGGCGGAAACGAATCGGCGGATCCCGTGGCGGTAGGGTAGGTTCTTCTGGTAAGACTTGGACTTGGGCCGGTCGGGTCTTTCGCCCTTGGATAATCAGCCCTTGTTGCAATTGTTCTAAGGCTTGTGGGGTCGGGATCCCTTCCACCTGTACCCAGTAAGTGCGCTCATGGCCAAACTGAGGGTCGATCAAACGGGCATTGAGAATCCCATCATCTGTGAGCAAGAGCAGCCCTTCACTGTCTCGATCCAGCCGACCTACTGGATAAACCTTGGGCACCGGGATGAAAGATTTGAGGGTCAGACGTTTCGCTTGAGCGTCTTCTAAAGATGCCGGTAGATTATCGGTGAATTGGGTGAGGACACCGTAGGGTTTGTAAAACTTGAGATAACGCATGATCCCATTGATGGCGGTTCTTGGATCCTTAAGATTTGCGGGGGTGGCTTCGGCGGTAAGATCAACCTTCAAGGAAAGATCATTCCTAACTGACAGGCGCAATTCACGGATCCCACCTCATGGCAATAGACAACACTTTACTCTGGGTTTTGATTGGAACAGCGGGGATCTCCCTCTTGACGTTGGTGTATGTGCTGGTGGATGAGGGCGCCAAGCGACGTCGCTACGAGCAGCAGAAACAAGCGCAAGCCGAACAAGCTGCTGCTGAAGTGCCCCAGTCACCATTGCAACCCACAGAATCTTTGGAAGTAGAGGCCGGGATCCCGACTGTATCCCCCTCCCCCCAACCTGCCCCTACAGAGCCCTCTGCTCAAGAACCGATGGCGAGCCCTGTTGATTCTACCTTGTCAGACTTGTCAGAGGAGACGAAAGCAGAGGGAGAAACCCCAGAAACCCCTGGCTAAAGCATTCTACCTGAGGGAGATCAATCGGAGATTAATCCTTCCCAGAGGGAGCCTGAAGTTGCAGATTTATCGTTACAAAATCTTTGCTTAAGCTTGTCGGCGAGGTCTGGCCCGATCCAAACGCAAAGGTCGGCCCATAAAGTCCTCCCCGTTGGCGCTATCGATGGCTTCATCTTCCTCCGCTTCAGTGGCCAGATCCACAAACGCAAAGCCCCGTGTTTGCCCAGTCTCCCGGTCTGTCGGGATGGTGACCGACTTAACATTCCACCTCTGCTGGAAGAAAGCCGTAAGTTCTTCGGTTGAGGCTTTATAGTTTAGGTTTCCGACAAAAATGGTCATGGCAATTCAAGAAAGTGCATCACAAAGCAGCAGGAATGGTAGCAAAACCTCGAAACACTTTACTTCTATCATGGGGTTCCGCTGGATCGTGGAACATGACGGGATGTAAAGGGATCCCTGTCAGAAAATCTTCGCACTTCGCTATCAAGAAATGCGCCTTTCTCAAACTTTACGGGCCTGTACTTTCTCTGCCCCCTTTGTTCAACTTCTCTACCCTTCCTCCTAGATCCCCAGTCTCACACCAACAGGAGCCCGCATCTTGTCGTTTTATTGCGATTTGTTAAGATGTATATTACCTTGCTTGCATTGCATCGCCGGATCCCCATTGGCGGATCTCTTGGCAGACTCCTTAACCTAAGCACCCCGAGGTGATGATAATGGATGAAGCACTAGATCTCTCTTTAGAACAGCAGTTCCGCCAGCGGGCGTTCGAGAGCCTGGTTTCTCGGATGAGCCATGAGCAGGCCAAAGAGATCTTGGTTAAGTTACACAAGCAAATGCTCTTGCAAGAGGCCACCTACCGCCATCTACTTCGTCAATCCCTCAGCGCCTAATGCACGCCCTTTCGCTTCCCACGTGGTGGATTCATATTGCCAGTGTCTTGGAGTGGATCGCTGCCATTCTGTTGGTGTGGCAGTTTGGGGAGCGAATCGGCCAATTGGAATGGCGAAGTTTGAGCTGGGCGATGCTGCCTGCTCTGTTAGGGGCGATGTGTGCGATTACCTGGCATTGGTTTGATAACGACCCCAATCTGGATTGGATAGTGACGGCTCAGGCCAGTTTGACCTTGTTGGGCAACTGTACCCTGGCTTGGGCTGCTTACCACATTTGGCAAGTGCAGAAGGCGCGGCAGCGTTTGCAGCAGGGGGAGCAGGATTCGGAATGAACAGTCTGTTTGCCCTCTCTTTGTTTCCTTATCTGGTCTTTTTGTTTTTCTTATCGCGGCTACATCGGCTTCCCCGTTTGGCCCTGGTTGGGTTTTGGATGTTGCTGCTGTTTGTGGCTGTAACCATTCCAGCGGGCCTCTACGCTAAGCTGCAGTTCGGCACCTCTTTGGCCAATGTGGATCCCTTGCATGGAGGGGCAGAGGCATTCCTCACACTTTCCAACATTTTGGTGGCCTTGGGCTTCAAACAGGGAATTGACCAGCAGGCCGAACAGCCACCAGAGTCCGCGAATCCTAAGCTAAAATAGGGATCCTGCTTGGATTATCTGCTGTTGTTTCGAGAGATCTGATGGTTGCCACCCTTTCTGTCCCTAAGGTGAAGTTAAAGCACCCCCCGCTGCGCATTCATCAAATGGGGGATAAGGTGCTACGGCAGCCTGCTAAGCGCATTAGCCAGGTCAACGATGAAATCCGTCAACTGGCTCGGGATATGCTGCAGACCATGTACAGTTCCGACGGCATTGGCCTAGCGGCTCCGCAAGTCGGCATTCACAAGCGCATGATTGTGGTGGATCCCTATCCTGACAAAGCAGATGTGCCTCCCCTGGTGCTGATCAACCCAGAAATTCGCGACTACATTGGCGAAGCCGTTGCCGGGCAGGAGGGTTGTCTGAGTATTCCAGGGGTATTCTGCGAGGTCATGCGTCCGGCAGGGATTGTGGTTTCTTTTAAGGATGAAACAGGGCGGCCTCGCACCATTCAGGCGGATGATCTATTGGCGCGGGTGATCCAACACGAAATCGACCATCTGAACGGTGTGCTGTTTGTGGATCTCGTGGAAAACGAGCTGGTACTGGATCAGGAGTTGCGCAAGCACGGCTTCCACATGCAGGATGTGCAGCGGCGAAAGTAGGGATCTACTGCCAAGTTTGAGCGGCAACAAGAGGTTTCAGAGTTTGGTTAACTCAGTCAGCTTGGTAAGCCCTCCGGGCTCAGGCCTGGTCGGACTTACTGCTGCCTTACTGCTGCAGTCGTTGGGCCAACAGCTGCTCCTCTAGTGCCGCAATGCGATTGTAGGCAGCCGTTAGCTGGGCACTCAAGCGCTGCACCTGAGCTTCTGGGGCAATATTGTGTCCCATACTACGGCTGCTAATCGTGGGGATCTCCTCATCCAGGAGAAAGCTGTGGCTGCCGTCTTCCACCAGAGCAGAGGTTAATACGCTGTAACGGGAGGGAGTGGGGGTGTTTTTTTGGGCATCTTGAGCAGCCAAGAGGATGGCGGCCAGTTGTTCGGGCATACGCTCGATGGCAGCTTTTAGCTCCTGTATTTGCGATTCCAGATGCTCAAAATGATGCTGCAATGCTTCGCTCATAACTGCCCTATTTTTTGACTACTCTCATTGAAAGAGACAAATTCCTGTTTCACCCCCTCTTCCTCCAGATCATTTAACGATTGGCTCTGGGGTTTGTTCTGCAAGTTCACAGATTTCCTTAAGGTTAGACAATCAGAAGGGATCCAACCTAAGGATACACTTTCACCCGGTGGGATGAACCTTTGACAGAGATCCAAATAGCTGGCAACTTGAGGATCGAAGCCCTTTCAAGAGGCGAACCAGGCTGCGAACATCTCATCCTAGAAGCAAGGGTTTTTCCAGAGTATTTTGAATCTCAGTACAATCGGTTTTGGGCGAAAAAGACTGTGAGAACCTCCGACCCCTGTGAGGGGGTGCCGCAAGTGAGCGGATATACTCTGCCGGTATTTGCTGTGGCCGCAGCCAAGGCGGCGCTGTATCACCTGCTGGGGATTCCGGTGCAGGGGGAGCCGGAACACCCCACCATTGCCGTCCAACTGCAACCTGAACAGGATCGAGGGAAGGAGGTGGGGATCCCGGTGCAGCAACTGGCCTGTGTGGACACCGAAACAGCTCTGGCCATTACCCGTTCCGATCCGGGCCCGCACCTGGATCTCACCCGCAATACCCCGATTTGGGCCTGGGTGAAACGGGAGCTGTGGGTTGAAGGCTATCCCAAGTTGATCCTGGAGGCAGGAGAAGGGATGGGTCGCCATGGGGATGGAACCCCGGCCATTTATGCCTATGCCAGGCAGCTGTTTGAGGTTAATCTTCTGCCGCATCTTCCTGTCCACTCTCAGCTGCGGGTACGCATCATCTTGCCAGAGGGAAAACGTCTGGCCGAACGGACATCCAATGCCGCCTTTGGGGTCTTAGAGGGGTTGGCGCTCTTGGGAACGCGGGCGGAGGTGGAGCCCTCCTCCAGTGCAGACAGCTTAGAAAAGGCTCGCCAAACGTTGCAACAGAGGCTGAAGCAGCACAAGCGGTTGGCCTTTTGTGTGGGTAGCCACGGGCAACAGGTGGCGCTGCGGCAAGGGATCCCTCTTGAACAGGTGCTGCTGGTGGCCAATTGGATCGGGCCATTGCTGGTGGAAGCGGCGCTGCGGGGGGCAGAAAGGATTCACATGATTGGTTACCACGGCAAATTGATCAAGCTGGCGGGGGGTATCTTCAATACCTCTAGCCATGTGGCGGATGGTCGGCTGGAGATCTTGGCAGCAGCACTGATTCGCTGGGGGGGGACGGCAGAACAAGCTCGGCAGGTGTTGGCTTTTGCCACGGTGGATGCAGCGGTCAGCTACCTAAACCACATTGGTTGTGGGCCGCAGGTGATGGAGGAGGTGGCAGCTCAAATCCTAAGGCGGGCGGATCGCTACCTGCAAAAATATGCCAATTGTTCCTTAGAACTAGGGGTTACCCTATTTGACCGACAGGGGCAGATCGTCGCTCAGTCCGGGATCCAAGAATCCTAGAGAATCAAAACGGGATCCTTCGGGTGAGGGATCCCGTTAATGGGTGTTGAGCGCTAGGCCCACAGCGGTTAGTTCAAGCGAGTGCGGAAACTGAAGCTGACCGGGTTGGCCAACGGCACCCCACTCAAACTGGTCACCCCCCCGGCAGGGAAGGTGAAATCGTAGAGGGTGAGCCGATTCAAGAGTGTCCCCCGACCACTCACGGTGAGGATGAAGGTGTTCCCATCGATGGCCACTCGTGGACTGGTGGCAATGTCGGTGGTGCGGGTATCAAGAATGGGCAGCACCCGCCGCCGCAAAACGATGGTGCCGGTTCCTTTTTGGATGGGTTGATCGAAGGTGAGGCGAATCTGGGTATCACGCGGTACGCCAGTTGCTCCATTGACCGGAAGGGTGGAAACCACCACAGGTGCAACCGGCTCTGTGGGGCCACTGCCGGTTAGATTCAAACCAACAATCACTGGGTCGTGGTCGGAAGAACGGAATGGATCATCCGAGTAGAAGAGACTCTGCTGGCTGGCACTCTTGAAGCTAAGGCCATAGTCGAGAACGACCGGCTCATCAGCGTTGATATGCCACTTATCGGAGCCGCTCACCTGACTGTTCAGGCTGCCATTGGCCAAGGCGTGATCTAGGGATCCCCACTGTCCTTGGAAGCTAAAGGAGTAGCTATTGGAGCCATTCAGGTTGATGAACCCACCCCTTTCTAGAGTTTTGATGGGGTCTTCCATGGCGTAGGCGTTAATGTCCCCCATGATCAACACATCCGGATCCGTTGAACCCGTTGGATTGGTGGTCAGCCAGGTTAGGATCTCTTGGGCAGCACGGGTGCGGTTGCCATTACAGTTCCCCTGAAAGGGATCATTATCGGCAGGATCACAAGGGGATCCCTTGGATTTGAGGTGATTCACCACGGCAGTGAAGGTGGCATTGTTGCTCAACTGTCGGAAAGTAACCGCAAGCGGTGGACGATGGCGACGACCAGGGCCTTGGGTGAGCTCGCCCGTATCCAGAAAGGCAGCGGTAGTACCCGGCGCAATCTCGACGGTGGAGGGCTTGTAAATAAAGCCATTGGTGATGGCATCTCCCCCCAGGTTGGACACTCCAACATCTACAAAAGCGTAGGGTGCTCCTGGCTGAGCATTTAAGCCGTTAACCAGATCTTGAATGGCGCTGTTGGGGCCATAGCCATCGTTTTCCAGTTCAATCAGGCCGAGAATGTCAGCATCGATGCGGCGGATGGCGTTGATGATTTTATCCCGCTGACGGGTGAACTCTGTGGCGTTGCTGGCTCCGCGACAATCGGAGGGAATGGGGAAGCAGTTGCCCCTGCCGAAGGTATTGAAGTAGTTGAGCACGTTAAAGCTCGCAACCTTTAGGGATCCCCCGACTGCCGGTGGGGTTTGCGGGCGTGGGTTGGTGGCCGTAAAGGTGGGCAAAACGTTGGGATCATTGGGATGGATGCGGTAGTCAATAGTGGCATCGAGAGCCTCTTGGGTACCGCCAGCGTTCCGGCCTCGCAACTGGGTCATGACCCCGGTGATGTTACTGACGCGATCCCCGCCCCGTACTGTATTGCTAGCGCTGAGGCCATTGGGAGCCGGATAGATAACCGGATCAGGGTTTTGGGTCAATAGCCGATCGTCAATGCGAATCCGGTTGAGATCATTTTGGGCTTGCAAGGTAGGCGCTTGACCAGGATCGGCAATTTGGGTGGGATTAAACAAGCGTCCACCGCTGGCGACACTGAGCTCCCCATGTCGTCCTAGGAGGAAAGAATCCGTGACAAATAGGGGCTGATCCCCAAAGGTCACCAACATCCCCTCTAGGGCTTCCCGCTCTTCGGGGGTCAGGGGCAAACGGATCTGCACAGGTGCAGGCAGAGGATTACCAGAACTACAAATGGCGAAGTTGTTAAAGACATTGGTGAGCTGGGTTTGTTGGCGGAACTCGGCTACGGTGCCTGTGACCTGTACCTCATCGCCCAAGCTGACTGTGTTGGCGGTGCCACTGAAGATAAAGATGCCATCGGAAGTTGCTGGATCCCCATCCCCAGCATCCTGAACGTAGTAGCCTTGCAGGTAGGTTTGGCCAGCAACCGCTTCGTTCTCAAAGTCACCCACCACAATGCCGGAGATGGTGCGGGTTTGACCAAGAATGGGAGAAGCAAAGCCATTACCTTGAAGGGTACCAATCGGGGTAATCGTGGCATTGGGATCGCACCCACCGCCCGGTTGTCCGCCACCGGATCCTTGCGCAAAGTTGACACTATCAATCCGCCAGCGCGTTGTCGTTCCAGAACCTGTACCGGAAGACCGATAGCGGAAGGCGACGTAAACTGGGTTGGCTGTTGGGATCCCGGACAAATCGATCTCGCCGGAATCGACAAAGGATCCCGTAGACACAGTGGGAATCGTCAAGCGGGTCCAGGTGGCCGCATTCACGGCTGCTGGCGTACCCGCACCACTGTAATCGGTAGAGTACAGAACACTCAGTTGCGGGAAAGGAAGGCCATTGTCACTGAAGAAACTCTCATTACGGAAAGTCAGGGCGGGATCTGTTACTGAACCTAAGTTGAGGGGAGGGGTGATCAGCCAGTCATTGGCAGGCAACTGCCCCCCAAAATTGTTGGCTTCTGCCAAAGAATTGGTACAGCGCCAGGAGCGAGTTGTGTCGCCATCCACATCCACGATCTGCCAACCTGTCGGAGCAGGGCTACAAGAATCAAAGCCTTCCGAGAGAGGGAGGTTGACTGGGGTAGGTGGAGTGGGCGTCGGAGAGGGAGAGGATGTTGGCGAGGGAGAAGGTGTGGGCGTCGGATCCCCGCCGCAAACTGCGGGGGTACTGGCGGTGCTGTAGGTCAGCTCAACATCATCGATGCCGAAACTATCGCGGGAGCCACTGCCGGTAGAAGCTGTAAGGGCGACAATACGGATATAGACGGGATCACATTGATTGTTGATATCTGTGCCAAAGGCATTCAGTCCGGAGCCTGTGGCCAGCGTTGTTGAGCCAAATGCGCCCGGATCGGGATAGGTACCCAACGGTGTAAAAGTGCCGCTCTCCCCCACCCGATAATCGACTGTCCAGGTGGTGGAACGGGGCTGCACACTCAACATCTGCGCCTTCAGGGACAGAGTGAAGTTCTCCAAGCCCGCTGTGTCGTCGATCTCAAACACAAAGGCTGCACCCGGATCCCCGAAAGCCCCGGTTTGCCGGATCCCTAAGGCGCGGTCGGTGGCGGCATTTTGTTCTGTAGCCGTAGCGGCTGCTCCGAGAGAGCCATCTCCGGAGGCGAAATTCTTAAATCTGCCAGCGGTATCCGCCCAAGAGGTGACTGTGGCGGTGAATGGTTGCTCAGCACCGAGATTGGTCGCAGTTGCCCCAGTACGGACTGTCCACCCGGCAGGCAAGCCAGCACCCATCCCATCAAAATTTTCGCTGTAGGCGGTGCCGGAGAGGGTTAAGTAACTGGGGGCAGAAGCAACAGGGCTAAAACCTTCTTCACCCGTGGTCAACGCTTCAATCACAGAGGAGGTTGTGGAGGTGCTTTGTTCCGGTAGCACCGACAGCGGGGATCCCCCACCGGAGCCACACCCTTTCAGAGAAACCAAAAGCACCAACCCAAACACCAGTGCCACCATCAGTTGGCCAGCACGGCGCAGAGCGACTTGAAACCAGGGCTGCATCACTCCTCCTTCATGAGGGATCCCGTCTTTTCACGCCCTTCCATCAGTACCATCCTCAGGGGAGAACCTGAGTAAAGAGGGAGTTAAGGTGTGCTTAAAAGTCAAGTTTCTATGAAGTTGCCCCACTTTGTGGCGAAGTCTTTGCGTGGAGCAAGGCAGCTGGATTCCTGATGGATTCCCCTAATCCCCCAGTTCCGGATCCGGTCGCACCCGCACCTCCATCTGGCGCAGGAGTCGCAGGGATCCCTCTGGCCCATCGATCATCTGCTGCTCATTGATCCAGTAGGTGGCAATGCCCAAATCCTCCAAAAAATCGATATAGAGGTCGGGGGGTGGCCCATCAAAAACGGCAGCCTTCTGTACGGAAAAGCCCTGTTCCAACCAGGGGGCGAGGGCAAAGCGTTCGTAATACAACAACTGCCCAACCACTTCCTGCAAACTTTCTGCCGCATCTTTGTGGTGCAGCAATTTCACTTCTGCCAACAGCAGGTGCCCCTCCGCCACCGCCAGAAAATCAAAGGTATGCTGATCCTCTCGCACCTCCAAACCGGCCAGCCGAAACCAACGGCGAAAATGGTGCAAAATCTCGTTGTGACGTTCGCTGCGCTCCAACTGACGGCGACGACGACGCTCGGCCATCATGGGGTCTGTCCCAGCACTGTGGGGGATGCCGCTGGCTCGGAACTGGGGCGGTTCATCGGGATCCAAAACCACTCTGCCCCCAGCTGGTTGATGCAAAAGCGGGGGCATTTGTGGTAGATGTGCGGATCCCCAGTGCATTTCCGGCTGAGCCGCCCAGGTGAGCAGGTGTCGATTCAAGGGGTGGTCGGGGTGGGTATCGAACAACAGGCGAAATTGCGCCTGACTAAATTGAAAATCCAGACGAAATTGCTCTATGGACAGGCTGCTGCGTCCCTGTTGTAAGGTTTCTTGGCCAAAATAAAGCATCACCAGCAACGGATACACCGGCAGCGGGCGGTGGGGGGGAAGCAACATCGCCCACATTGCATCCGTCCAGTGGGGGAGTAAAATTTCCGCCTGTTTACCCTTGCCCACCACCTGCAACATTTTTGGGTGCCCCGGCTGCCAACCACAGGGGTGATCATCAAAGCCACACGTCTGCCGCCCTTGATCCACACTCAAGGGATAGCGACCGTCATAAAGGCGAAAGGGACAGAGATCCCGGTCTTCAGCCAGAAAGCGTTCATCCTGCCAGAGGTGGGCCGCCAACGCATGACAACCGATGCCTTCCTGGCTATTGCAGCCTTTGAGCCAGCGCCGCTCGGCCAACTTCCCCCCCACAGCACTGGGCGCTAGGGGCCGCACCAAGCCATTTTCCCCCTGGTTAAACAAAGGCCACACCAAGGGATCCCCGCTCTCGGGTAGGGTGGGGAGGAGGGGGTGGGTTTTGCTGTAGAAGGGATCACAAATCAGTTGAGCCACCTGTTGCAGAGGCAGCCCCTGGGGGGATCCCACCCAAGGCAACAGGGATCCCGACCCGGCTTGGGCGCGATGGTATTGAATGGCAAGGGCCACCTCTACCCCGACCGGACGTAGCTCCGGGGTTAGCTGCCGGTACCGTTGCAGAAGCCGTGAAGCCTGCACAAATAGGTCGTAGCGCTGAACGGGAACTGCGTCAACCATAGTGTTGCAGAAAAAGGCTCCGCACCGCCTGGGATAAAAGCTGCCATGTACACACGCCTTGTCTCAAAGGTTGGTTGAGACTATCGCCACAGAAGGAACCCTCTTACACACACGGTATTACAAAATTACAAACGGTATTCGGCTGTGTCCGGATGTCGCTGAGCTGTGGGTCAGTTGTCAGTGTAATGGAGAAACCTAGGGGTGAGAAGATTTTGGCACCGGCCAGCAGGCTGTGAGAAAAATTCACAAAACCCTAGCGTCGTGGCCACCAGGGAAAGCGAAACGGGCGTTCGGTTTCGGCATCGCGGTCATACTCGGTGGGGCGGTCTGTATCCCCCTGAATCACCAAGCTCCCCACGTAGTCCGCCTCTTGGTAGACACGGGCAATCTGTTCGTGAATTTGAGCCATATCTTCCGCCGAGACCACGCCATTGCTGGTGCCCTTGTAGAACTGAACCGTGACCCGAATTGGAAAGCGGGGATCCCGTTCTATCTCCAGGTTGTCGATTTCAGTGAAGGGGCCTTCCACCTCCCCGTGCCCGATCACAGCGGCTTCTACATTGCTGCGGCTGGCCCTATCCGATTCGGCACTCATCAGCGCTTGTGGGGCAGCCGGTATGGGCAATCCAAACCCGACTCGTTGCGGCTGCCGTTGCTTCAGGGGTACTTGAATGAGCATCACCATGTTCAGGGCTTCTTCCGCAACTTCTACCGAGTGGGGATCCCGGTCGGTAGCTTGCTCGGCCTGAAAATCGCTGAGACGCTGCCCGGTAAAACTGGCCCGTTCGCCATTCTGATTAAAGAAGAGCCGTTGCCCCCAGGAGTAGCCCGCTGCAAAGCTCTGCGGACTAGAACCCAGTCCGCTATCCCTTTGGTTGTCAATGACGGTGATACTGGTGCCCTCGCGGGTGGCCAAGATCGTCAGCACGGCTGGGTTGCCGGGGTAAGACTGGTAGTTGAACAGCACCGGGTTAAATTGGGCGGATCCCCCTTTGGGAATTGGTAAAAAGGCCGCTTGAGCACTGACCAAAACGTGACTGTCGCGGGGGGCAAGTAGAGAGCGCCGGTTGCCGGCCCAGGAGCTGCCATCGTGCAAATAGCGGCGCAAGTCGCCTAGCAGATCCCGCAGCGGCACCGGTTGCAGGTCTTCTCCTTTTTCATTGCCCACCAGCAAGCGCAAGCCATCCAACGGCAAGTCGGCAGAAAGATCAGTGAAATTGGGATAGCGGATCACGGGCATCAGACTCAGCTCGTAACTCCCCGTCGCCGGGTTGAACTGTTGCACCTGGATGGTCATATCGCTGATGTTGGGGCCGAGGGCGGATCCCTTGTGGCGTCCGGTATCTTCCCAAGTAATGTTGACAATATCCAGGCCATAGCGCTCGGCCAAGGCCCGAGTTTGCGGATCCCCAGTCATGGAGATCGTCTGGTCGATGACGCGCTTGTAGGCAAGGTACTCTGCCCATTCCGGCAACAGCAGGGGAGGGGATCCGAGGCGGGTGGATGGGGTTTGGCCAAGCAGAAAATCCAAGGGGGTGGCCTCAGCAGCGGGAACAGTTGGGGCTAGGGCTGCTCCAGCAAGGGAAAGGCCCACCCAGCTCAGTGAACTCAATAGCAAGGTCATCGGGGTACGCATAACGGGATCCCTTAGGGATGCGGGGGACTATGCCCTGACGCTAACTCGGAAAAAGGGGGATATGGCAGCGGTTTCGCTTTTGGCAACGGGATCCCCTGGCCGGAAGCTGACAAAGCCAGTTCCAGTCAGTGCTGCAGTGCAGGTGGGCTACCATAAGAGGCTGTAGCTCCTCTTGCAGATCATGACCGATACCTTCCAGGATCCACAGGTGATCTCATCTGCTGCTTCTGACGAGCCTCAGGTACAGTTGCCCTCTCCGCCCCCTTTGCCCCTGCACACCATGTTTCGGATGGGCCTGTTTCAAATGGGTCTGGGCATGATGTCTTTGCTCACCTTGGGGGTGTTGAACCGGGTCATGATCGACACTGATCTATTGGCCATTCCGGCAACGGTGGTGGGGGGATCCCTGGCCATGTATCAGTTTGTCTCTCCCGCTCGTGTTTGGTTTGGGCAACTGTCGGATGCCAAGCCACTGTTTGGGTTGCATCGCACCGGCTATATCCGCCTAGGGGCGGTATTGTTCACGATTTGCATCTTTCTGGCGGTACAGGTGGTTTGGGGATTGGGGGCTAGCTTTGCTGCAACAGGATGGTCTTGGGCCACCTACGGCTGGATGGGTCTGACCTCTTTGATGTTTGCCCTTTATGGCCTCTGTGTTAGCGCTTGCTCTACGCCCTTTGCGGCTCTACTGGTGGATGTGTCGGATGAAGAGAATCGCTCTAAGTTGGTGGGGATCGTCTGGTCTATGCTGATGGTGGGCATTGCCGGTGGCGCGATTGGCTCGGCAGTGTTGTTGCGCGGCCTCACCCCCGAGAATCTGCAAAGCACGATCAATCAGTTGTTTCTGGTGATCCCGGCAGTGGTGATCCTGCTGGCTTGGGTGGCCACTTGGGGGGTGGAAAAACGCTATTCCCGCTATGGATCCCGCTCCACTCTGGCTGGACGAGAAGATCAGATCACGCTGGGTACCGCCATCAAAGTACTGACCGCCAACCGGCAAACCCTGATTTTTTTTAGTTTCTTGGCCCTGATGACCATGGGCTTGTTCATTCAGCAGCCGGTGTTGGAACCCTATGGTGGTGATGTGTTTGGCATGACGGTGGCCGAAACCACCCAGTTGAATGCCTTCTGGAGCTTGGGTATTTTGGCCGGGATCGTGCTGACAGGGTTCTTAATTGTACCGAAGCTGGGCAAACAAAGGGCGGCCCGCCTCGGCTGCTTGTTGGTGGCGGGATCCTTTTTATTGACCATCTTGTCGGGGTTTACGGGCAATCCGCTGCTGCTGCAACTGTGCATGATCCTGTTTGGGCTGGCTTCCGGGATCACCACCAATGGCGCCATCAGCCTGATGCTGGATTTGACGGCAGCGGAAACGGCGGGTACTTTCATCGGTGCTTGGGGCCTTTCACAGGCGATGTCGCAGGCTCTTTCCACACTGATTGGGGGCGCTTTACTGGATGTGGGGCGGATGCTTTTTCCCACCTCGCCGGTGCTGACTTATGCCACCGTTTTTGGAGTCGAAGCAGGGGTGATGTTGCTGGCGGTGTATTTACTGGGGCAGGTGAGTGTGGCGGAGTTTCGGGAGAATACCCGCCAGGTGCTGACGGATGTGTTGGCGCTGGAGTTGGATGGCTGACCGCACTTGAGGCGATACAGCGATACAAAAGGATCAACCTGGATCATGGCTGCTAAGCTCAAAACGTAGGCTGGCTTGGGCAATGCGGCTGCTTGATCGGCTGGGTCAATTGCGAATTCCACCCTCTTGGTTACAGCGGATCCCCAGTTGGGAGCTGGTGGAGCTGACGCTGCGCTTGGCGTGGGACAATGCAATGCGCTACCGGCTGTTTGGTCTGGCCTCTGAAATGGCCTACAGCTCGATGTTGGCCCTGTTTCCGTTTATTCTCACCATCCTGACTGCCATCGGGTTGTTTTCGGGATCCCCTGAAGAAACCTTTCAAGGGTTGATGGCCAGGTTAAGCCGGTTTGCGCCGCAGGAGGCACTGGGGATTGTGGATCGCTATGTGCGCGACATTAGCTTTGGGCAAAACCGGGGCTTGCTCTCCCTGAGCTTTTTGGGCACGCTCTGGGCAGCTTCTGGGGCGCTGGGGGCGGTGATGACAGCCTTGGATCTGAGTCATGAAATCCCGCAGGATAGGCGTCGTCCATTCTGGAAACGCAAGTTGATCTCCCTAGTGTGGATGCTGGCCACACTGGGATTGACGGGCTTAGCCAGTTTGATCTTCTTGTTCAGCGCCAGTTTTTTCCGCTTTTTGGCCATACAGGCGGGATCCCTGCCAGAAGGGGTGGCTGGCCCAACCCGGTTGGATCCCTTCCGAGAAATTTGGCTCAATCTCTGGGAAGTTCTCACGTTGCCGATTTCCCTGGGCTTGATCATTGTCTCCTGTTGGGTGCTCTACCGTTTTGGCCCCAGTATGCGGCGACGGAAAATGCCAATTTTGCCAGGAGCCATTGTCGCCAGCCTGTTGTGGGTGATGGTGTCGGGAGGGTTGCGGTTTTATGTGGGGCATTTTGGCCAGTTTAACCAAGCCTATGGCACCGTCGGAGCCGTGATCGTCCTACTGCTTTGGGTTTGGCTCACCTCCTTGGCCTTGCTATTCGGGGATCAGATCAATATTGCTCTTTTCCAAGCCCGACAATTGATCCAGGAACGGATCCATAAACGGCAGCAGGAATAATGCAAACAAGGCAAACGGAGATCCTTTCCCCCAGCCCTGAGCACCTTGCCCTGGCGGCGGAAGCACTGCGTCAAGGACAGTTGGTGGCGATGCCCACCGAAACTGTGTATGGTCTGGCGGGTCATGGCTTGGATGGGGCCGCCGTTGCCCAGATTTTTGCGGTGAAAGAGCGGCCCCATTTCAATCCTTTGATTCTGCATCTCGCCCCTGGGATCCCTTTGGAAACATTACAGGGGTGGCTGCTGGATCTGTCGGAGTTTACTCCTACGGCTTGGGAACGGCTGGGATCCCTAGTAAACACCTTCTGGCCGGGGCCTTTGACGTTGGTTCTGCCGAAATCAACGGGAGTACCGGACTTGGTCAGCAGTGGATTGCCGACGGTGGCGCTGCGGGTGCCTGCTCATCCGGTGGCCCAGGCGCTGCTGCAAGCGGTGCAACTGCCGCTGGCGGCCCCCAGTGCCAATCGATTCGGTCGCATCAGCCCCACCTCTGCCCAGGCGGTGTATGCCGAGTTGTCGGGGCGGATCCCCTACATTCTGGATGGGGGCAACTGTTCAGTCGGGTTAGAATCAACGGTGCTCAAGCTCAGCCCAGAGGGGATCCCAATGCTGTTGCGACCGGGCGGGATCCCGGTGGAAACTTTGGAAGCCCATCTGGGTGTGCGGATCCCGTTAGCGGCTGACTCGGCCAAGGCTGCGGTCCACTTCCAGGCACGGGAATCCCCTGGACAACTGAGGAGCCACTATGCCCCCAACAAACCCTTATTGCTCTTGCCTGCACGGGTTTCACAACTTCAGCCTGCGGATTGGCAGCCGATCCAGAACCAGA